>JAAYBT010000193.1 GCA_012730015.1 Clostridiaceae bacterium | reverse complement strand
CAAATCGGTTTGAAATTCCTCCCAAACCAATAATTCCGAATCTAACATTCATAATTTTGCTCCCATTGTTGTTTATTACTATTTTGCCTACAAGGTTTAAGAATATACTAAAGCATTTTTATGCTGTCTACAACTAGATATGGAGTATTTTAAGACATGTATAATTATTTTCATATTGTTCACATTTTACTGGTTGTTGCAACAAAATGTAAATGTTATGATTATAGCGTATGGATGTTACAATATCTGTGCATTTCTTGGATAGGCAGGTGTGATGTAATGGTTAGCAAAAAGAAAGTGCTGGTTATTGATGATGATGTAAACATATGCGAGTTAATCCGGCTATATCTGGAGAAGGAAGGATATGAGGTGCGCACTGTCTATGATGGCAGAGGTGGTATTGAGGAGTTTGGTAGATTTACTCCCAATATTGTGGTTCTCGATATAATGCTGCCTGGACTTGATGGGTGGCAGGTATGCAGGGAGATAAGAAAGACCAGCAATATACCTATTATCATGCTGACTGCAAAGGGGGAAACCTTTGACAAAGTGCTGGGACTGGAGCTGGGTGCGGATGATTATATGGTTAAGCCCTTCGAGCCAAAGGAGCTGGTTGCCAGAGTTAAGGCCGTGCTCAGAAGATATGAGCGTAAGGATTATGATGTACAGGAGCTCATTTTCCCAAACCTTGTGATCAACAAATCAAACTATGTGGTGACACTCAATGGTAAGGAACTGGAACTACCTCCGAAGGAGCTGGAATTGCTCTTTTTCCTGGCCTCAAACCCAAACAAGGTGTTTACCAGAGAGCAGCTTCTTGAGCATGTGTGGGGCTTTGATTTTTACGGGGACAGCAGGACGGTTGATGTGCATGTGAAGAGGCTCAGGGAGAAGATTGACATACCCGACCAGACATGGTCCTTAAAAACTGTCTGGGGCGTGGGCTACAAATTCGAGGTAAAATAATGTTCAAGACGATATTTAGCAGATTAATTGCGATGTTTCTTCTAATACTTATCATTGCTTTTACTATTACTGGCGTTATGCTAAGCCTGTTTCTTGACAAGTATGTGACCGAAGAAAAGGCAGAGGCATTGGAAACAGCCGGTAGCTGGATCAATTTGGTTTTCATCAACTATCTGCAAAACATCGATGTAAACGATTATCTCAGCTCCGTAAGGGCTAAGCTGCTTCTACAGGATTCGCTTGTAGCCTTCGGCAATTATACAAATTCCTATATTTGGATCGTCTCACAGGAAGGCTACCTTTTCCAATCCAACTGGGATATGCCAAAGGATATAGCTGACAAGTATACCGATGAAACAAGCGGCTATGTGAAAATTCCTAGTACCAAGCAGTTCCCAAAGCTGATAGAAAAAGCGACAACAACAAGTGAGGTTGGTGACTTTGGCGGCTTTTTTAAGGAGGATTACTTTGATGCCTATGGTGATGTCTGGCTGACGGTTGGCCGCTCCTTCGAATACACGGGAGCAAACGGCGAGGACATAATGATTGTCATTTATATGCACACTCCTGTGGCTGAGGTCATATCAGCCAGGAAAGAGGTCCTAAAGTACTTTTTAATCTCAGGAGGTGTGGCAGTAGCAATAGCAGTTATTCTCACCTACATCTTTTCACTGAGGCTCTCCCGGCCACTGAAGCAAATAAAGAACGCTGCTGCAAAGATTTCTAGTGGTGAGTTTGAAAGACGGCTTGATATTAAATCAAATGACGAAATAGGCGAACTGGCCAAGGCCTTTAATCAGATGGCGGTGGCTCTTCAGAGCATAGAGGAAATGAGAAGAGAATTCATAGCCAACGTTTCACATGAACTGCGCACTCCCATGACGTCAATTCGAGGTTTTATCGAGGGAATACTGGATGGCACAATTCCACCTGAGAAGCATAATAAGTATCTGAGTATTGTTAAGGATGAAACAAATAGACTCAACCGTCTGGTCAATGACCTGCTTGATCTGGCAAAAATTGAGGCTGGAGAAGTGAAGCTAAACATCACGACGCTGGACATAAATGAGATGGTAAGAAAAAGCGTTATTAAGCTTGAGGCTTTGCTTGTTGATAAGGAATTGTCCGTAGATGCGGATTTTGAAGAGGAGGAGTTGTTGGCAAAGGGCGATTCGGATGCGATAGAAAGGGTTTTGTATAACCTGATGCACAATGCCATTAAATTTACACCGGTCGGTGGGAAAATCGGCGTTAGCACCCGGAAGCTTAAAGACCACATAGGAGTGACTATAAGGGACAGCGGAGTTGGTATTGATCAAAATGAGCTGGAGCAAATTTGGGATAGATTTTATAAATCCGATAAGTCCAGAGGCCGCGATAAAACCGGGACGGGACTTGGACTTGCGATTGTGCGAAACATTATTAATGAGCATAATCAAACCGTCAGCGTACAGAGCGAACCGGGACGGGGAACAGCATTTACCTTTACGCTGGCTCGCTGCGACAGGGATGATAAGGACGCCGAAATACATGAGTAATGTTAACAGATTATTCATAGTTTTTTCAAATTGGCATTCTACAATAGATATATAAGTTAGGACGCTGCAAGGATAAATATATCGTATGTCTACCAACAGGAGGTAATATATATGGATGAATTAAACAACGGTAATATGAACGAAGTGAATAAAGAAGTCGAAGCGGCTAATGAAAAAGTGCAATCAGGGCTTGATTCGACAGTATATACACAATCAGCTGAACAGACCACCACGTCTGTGCAGCCCGAACAGTCCGAACAGCTGGCAGCGAATCAGGCGACAAACGCTCCAAACACACAGCAGTTTGATGCGAGCGCCCAGCAGTATGATGCAGGTGCACAGCAGTATGATGCAGGTGCCCAGCAGTATGTCTCAAACACTCAGCAGCAAAAGAGCCAGCCATACTACACAGAAAAAATCAAGAAGACAAAGACGAAAAAAATCGGGGCAGGTTCTTTGATTCTCGTAGCCATACTCAGCTCAATACTGGGGGCATCCCTGATGTTTGCGGCTATAACATTTATTGGACCTGTGGTACAGCCGACTGTTAACGATTGGTTTGGCATAACTAAACAGGCATCGGCGCCTGCCGAAAGCAATAATAGTACCTATAAGAAGATTGAGATAACACAATCCACATCGCCGGTTGAGGCGATTGCGGAAAAGGTTGGCCCTTCTATCGTAGGTATTGAGATTAACATAACAGCGCAGGACAACAACCTCTTATTCAACTTTGGAGGCGATGGCGTCGGATACGGCTCAGGCATTATTATGAGTGAAGACGGCTATATTCTTACAAACAATCATGTTATTGAAAGGGCTCTTGAGTCAAATACAAACAGGTTGAAGCAGGGATCTTCGATAGAGGTAGTCTTGTCAAACAACACGGAGAAAAAGTACCCTGCAGCGATTGTTGGCAGGGATGATAATACTGATATAGCCATACTAAAGATTGAAGCAAATAATCTTGTGGCTGCTGAGTTTGGAGACTCTGACAAAGTAAAGGTTGGCGAATTGGCAGTGGCAATAGGAAACCCCGGCGGCCTGGAATACATGGGTTCTGTTACTGCAGGTATTATCAGCGGAGTAGATAGAACCCTGGAGCTGAGCAATGGATATGACTTTAAGCTGATTCAGACGGATGCGGCAATCAATCCAGGCAACAGCGGTGGTGCGCTGGTTAATTCACAGGGCCAGGTTATAGGCGTAAACACGGTTAAAATAGCGTCGACGGATGTAGAAGGTATTGGTTTTGCGATACCGATTAATGAAGCTAATGAAATTGCTGATAGTTTAAAAAACTACAATTATGTAAAAGACAGACCCTATCTAGGCGTAATGATTGACCAGACATTTACCGAAGAATACGCGGAACGCCTTGGTGTACCTTTCGGACTTCTAGTATATGAGGTACAGCCTCTGACCGCAGCCTATAAAGCTGGAATTCATAACTCAGACATTATTTTAAAGTTCGATGGGCAGAGGGTTATGACATTTAAAGAGCTTGAGGAAGAGAAGAACAAGCATAAGCCAGGTGACGAGGTAGTTATAGAGGTTTACAGGGATGGGGAAACACTTTCAATAAAGGTCATCCTTGATGAAGAAAAGCATATTGACTAAAAGCTGTACGCGGGACAGGGGACGGCTCTCTGTCCCGCTTTTCTTTGGCATATCCCAACGTGATGGAAAATACTATAGTACAGGAGTATTTACAGCTATTAAGTGGTGTATGCAAAATGAAGTTGTTTGTTTTAAATGGAAGACGGTTGCTTGTCTATTTCTTGATCACTCTTGCCCTTTTATTGGCTGCTTATTTTCTGATAATAACAGGACCCGGCACCTTTAGTGCATTTAGAGCACAGAAGGAAGTACCGATTTATTCTGTTGAAACCCCGGATAAGAAAATATCTGTTACATTTGACTGTGCATGGGGAGCTGACGATATACCGGATATTTTAAACACACTAAAAGAATCCAAAATCAAGGCTACTTTTTTTATGGTAGGCGAATGGGCTGAAAAGAATGCAGAGTGTGTTAAATTGATTGCCGAGGATGGCCATGACATTGCAAATCACTCTTACTCACATTTCAGGATGGGGTCTTTGGGTAAGGAGAAAATTGCCTCAGAAATCAAGCAGTGCGGTGATTTGCTTGAGAAGCTCTCTGGAGTTAGGTGTGAGCTTTTCAGAGCCCCATATGGTGATTATAATAATTTAGTTTTGAATCAGGCTCTTCAGTTGGGTTATTTCACAATACAGTGGGATGTTGATTCACTGGATTGGAAGCCGGGAATTAGTAAGAGTGAGATTGTGCAAAGAGTACGCTCCAAGACCAGGTCAGGCTCTATAATATTGTTCCACAATGACACACCCCATACCGCAAAGCTGCTACCCGAAATCATTTCTGAGATGCAGGCGGAAGGCTACACATTTGTACCGGTTTCGAAGCTAATATTTCGCGAAAATTATTATATAGATCACCAAGGTCGGCAAAAGAACAACACATAAATATGCTCAAAAGGAGCATCATAAGAAGGATAATACAGGTTTAACAAAGATAGGGTAACGCGATGCTCATTGCAGGTATATTCGGCAGTAAAGGCAAATTGCAGACGGCAGCGATAATCAATTCGATGCTTGCTTCACAGGGGGAGAAGGTAAGTGTTGTTGATTCGGCACGCTTTCCAGCTATGGACGGCTCAAAAATAAAGGCGTACATAGCCGAGCTCGAGAAAAATAGTGTTGATTTGCTGCTGCTTAAGATTGAGCTTGCAGATATTGACAGGTTATTGTCAGATGATGTGCAGTTCGATATTCTTATTTATACAGATAAGGCTGAGGACGAATTGGATTTTGAAATGAAAGAGTATACCGATAAAGTGAAGCGAATATTTTCCCTGATGGCCGATAAAGGGGTTGCGATTGTAAATGTTGACGATAATGAGCTGATTAGGCTTCTTCAGGGCATGAGGCATAGATTTATCACCTATGGATTCAATACAAAGGCCAGCGTCACAACATCAAGTATTGGCGATTCGGTATTTAAGGACGGCTTCATT
The DNA here is from genome assembly GCA_012730015.1 of Clostridiaceae bacterium. Lineage (GTDB taxonomy): Bacteria > Bacillota > Clostridia > Acetivibrionales > DTU013 > JAAYBT01. The sequence continues at coordinate 14,343 of JAAYBT010000193.1, read as the reverse complement.
TGCTGCCTTCAAAGATCAATCCCAGCAAGGAATGGCCAGATAATTGAGCCCCAGGAATACAAGCTCCAACTGGAATCTGGAGAATTTGATACCCATAATGTACTTGCGGCGGCATCCTTTGCAATAATTAACGGAATAGACTTAAATAATATGGATGGAAATCATCTGATTTAGCCGGGAATATTCTAAAATTTGATTTCAGGGATTTGCAAGTCGCAAAATATGTAATATAATATAGAATAAGTTGTTGTTAGCGGACAGGACTTAAGAGTTTATTTGAATTGAATAGAATATAGATAAAGAGCGCTAATGTTGATAGAATTCAATTTTAATTCTAAAACATGCCATTCTCGAATAAACATACATTAGAAAAATGCAGCAAATATACAGATGAACCTTGAGAGGAGAGTGGGGGTCGGATGGTCGGAAACATAATGGATAATAATATCGCGACTATTTCCGGGAAGGTGGTGTCTAATGTTGAGTTCAGTCATGAGGTGTACGGTGAAGGGTTTTACTATTTTATGCTTGAAGTGCCCAGACTGAGCGATAGCAGTGACAAGATACCCGTTACCATTTCTGAGCGGCTAACCAATAAGGATAAATTGGAGATAGGAACGATTATCGAGGTAGAGGGCCAATTTCGCTCCTATAACAGCTACAACAACGAAGGCAACAGATTGTTACTGACGGTGTTTGCTCGGGAGATTATATTTTTTGACGAGGAAAAGAAGATAAAGAATCCAAATCAAATTTACCTGAACGGTTTTGTTTGTAAGAAGCCGATTTACAGAACTACACCGTTTGGAAGGGAAATAACTGACATTCTGCTTGCTGTTAATCGCCCATATAACAAGTCCGATTATATTCCATGCATTGCTTGGGGGAGAAATGCAAGATTTTCTGAGAGCTTGGAAGTTGGAGATAATGTTAGATTGTGGGGCAGGATTCAGAGCAGGGGTTATCAGAAAAAGCTGGATTCGGGAGAGGTTCTCAATAGGGTTGCATATGAGATCTCTATATCAAAGATGGAAATGGCAGACCGGGATGACGAGGATAACGAGACGGAAAGTAACGAGAGAGAAGCACAAGGAGAACCTTTTGAGAATAGATAGGTACGACAGGCCGGAGCTAATATCTGGCCTTTTAAATAAAGTAAAGGATGGGATCGAATGATAAAAGTCGTTTATGGCCCTAAGGGCATGGGAAAGACAAGAGTCCTTGTTGATGAAGCAAATAAGCTGGCTGAGAATGGAAAAGGTTCTGTAGTATTTATCGATAACAATAAGCAGTTGATTTTCGATCTGAAGCGTAAAATTCGTTTCGTTGATTTATCGGAATTTCCTCCAATGGGGAGTGCGGGCTTTTTCGGCTTTATATGCGGCATGATTTCACAAGACTACGATATCGAAGGAGTCTTTATTGACAGATTGAATTTCCTTACGAAGATGAATACTACTGAGTTGGAATTGTTTTTCAAGAATTTGAAAACAATAAATGAGAACCACAATATTAGTTTTTTCATTACATTGAACGGGCTTTCTGAGGAGATGCCTGAGTTTTTGAAGCAATATATATAGTAAAATATTTAGCAAATCATTTAAGGAGAGCATTATGAGTCTGACGGTAAATTTGTGGTCCAGGAAAAATGGTGAATTGGAGCGATTCCTTGAAAGCTATTATGATGTAGATACGCTAATAGTTGATATAGAAGAAATTGAACAGCTAGATGAAATTGGCGGAGGAGAATGGTCCTGCGTATACAATAGACCCTTGGAGGCTGTAGATATGATTAGCGCAGTTATGGACAATAACGATAAATATCAAATCTCCATATGCGTACAGATAGATGAAGGGCAAATGCACATAGTTACTCAGGAAAATTATAATGAAGTGATTAAAGACATTTTTTTGCTATTTCATAATGAAAGCGTTATAGCCTATAATTGAGCGTATACTACAATATCCAACTGTGATTATGCAATCGCGAGTTGGATATTTGCGTTTAAAATATGGTAAGTATTATTTACCAGGATATCCTTCAGGATATCATATCGAGCATGTCAAGGATGCTGCCCCCTGAATTCTCCCACTGTTGTTTGTAATAATCAAGACTTTCCACAACAATATCATTGAGAACCTTTTGGCCAAGAGTTTCTACGGGAGCCAGGTCATCGGTAAAGACATATCTAGTATCGGTTACCTCGGTATTGTTATTTAATACTCTGTTCGCCAGAGTCAATAGAGGGTTTTGGTCGTCAAGCCGCTTTGTGTTGCTTTCGAAATCCTGCAGGCAATCGGCATTGTCAGAGGAAAAAACTATGGTATTTGTTGTGCCGGGAACATTATACTTATAGACCTTGTTTATGACTGTTTTGAGTGTCTGAGTGAGATAATCGACAATTTCCGTATTATTCTCGGAGCGCATGTTTATATTTATCATGATAATGCCACCGGGATTCAAATGCTCCTTTATTTCTGAAAAGAATTCGGCAGTTGACATGTGAAAGGGTATTGTAATGTCGTGATAGGCATCCACCATCACTATATCGTACATGCGGGCATCAGGGCTGGAAAGGAAGGTACGACCGTCATTGACAAATACAGTGGCTTCGTCCCTTGTTAACTCAAAATATTCTCTGGAAAGGTTGACAATTTTCTCATCTATTTCAACACCTTCAATTTTGCTGTTCGGGAAATAGTATTTGCATTGCTTTGCAAAGGTTCCTGTTCCCATACCAAGCACCAGAATATCCAGAGGCTTCTCCGCTTCCATGTCCTTTATGAAAAGAGGAGACATTAGTGCGTAGTCGTAATACATACCCGATAGTGTCTGGTTCTTTTTGTATATGGACTGTACCCCGAAGGCCACATTGGTGGAAAGGATGACAGAGTCATCATCCTCGGTAACCTGCAGATAATTATATAGGGATTCATCCTCAAGTACGATATTGTCAGCCCAAAAGGCATAGGAGCTGTTCAGAGGCATAATTAGCATCGCAGCTGCAATTACTGTAGTGATAACAGCCTTTGCCATGCCCTTCTTCCTAGTAATGAAATAGTATAGACAAATAAGGTTTAGAGCGAGAGCAAAAACCAGGAATGATTTTAGCGTACCAATATTGGGTATAGTTAGGAAGGTAGGTATAAAAGTGCCTATTATACTTCCTATTGTGTTTGCAGCATATATTTTACCGGTGGTGCGGCCTGTGTTTTCCATATCCTTGACACCGAGCTTGACTAAATAGGGAGAAACCATGCCCAGAATCAATAGGGGTGCTGAGAAAACCAGCAGACATGCAAGGGAAGAGCCTGCAACCAGAAGGTTTCCCGGTAGCAGCCATGTCATAACAAGGGCTGAGAGGGCAATAACATATTTACCAACCAAGGGAATGACTGCAACCCATAAGGCGGCTACCCATAGAAGCATAAATAGCCTCCCGAGATTGTTGTGCTTGTCTGCCGACCGCCCTCCAAGAATGTTACCGACACTCATAGCAATCATGATAAGACCGATTACAATGGTATATACAATTGAGGAAGTGCCGAAATATGGTGCCAGTAGTCTTGTGGCGGATAGCTCTACACCCATCACGCACATGCCGCAGATAAAAGAAGTCAGATATATGAAATAGTTTTTTTTCATGCCTGTTTGTCCCCCCTGAAGATTGTTCTTTGCTTTCAGCTGTAATATTTTTCTGTTTAATCAGTTCGACCGTTTTCAGCGAAAAGCTTACATAATCACATAACAAGGATAGTTTATAACAAAAATAGTCTATTGTGAAGACTGTGTTTGACTTTTTTCAAGCTTTTAGAATTCCGTTCTTGTATACAATAAACGTTTTGTATATAATAGTGATGGTTGCTAAATCCTTGATATAAGTGGATATTATGACTTGGTGATAATTATGGCCGTTTAGCTTTGTTAATTGAGGCAGACTATGTCATGTTTTACGGCTCAAAAGAAAAAGTAAAGCAGACTTTTTTCAAGCTGCATAATAAAAATAGGGAGGTTTTATTATGGGATTTATAGAACAAGTAAGTGAACGCGCTAGAAAAGATGTAAAAACAATTGTATTGCCCGAAAGCTCCGATATCAGAACTATAAAAGCAGCCGCAGCAATCCAGGAAAGTGGAATTGCCAATATTGTGCTGGTAGGCAAGCAAGCAGATATCAAGAAGCTTGCGGGAGGTCTGGATATTTCAAAGGCCAGAATCGTTGATCCGGAGTCTTCGGATAAATTTAAGGAATATACGCAAGCCTTCTATGAAATGAGAAAAGCTAAGGGTATGACCCCTGAGAAGGCTGCTGAGCTTATGAAAGATGAGCTTTACTGGGGAGTCATGATGGTAAAGATGGGTGAGGCAGATGGAATGGTCTCAGGTGCCGTTCATTCAACAGCGGATACCCTAAGACCAGCTCTTCAAATATTAAAAACAGCTCCTGGTACCAAGCTGGTTTCATCATTTTTCGTAATGGTTGTGCCGGAGTGCGAATATGGAAGCAATGGAACCTTTGTGTTCTCTGATTGCGGACTGGTAGAAAACCCGGATGCAGAGCAGCTGTCGGAAATAGCACTTGCATCTGCAAATTCATTTAAAAACCTGACCGGCGCAGAGCCGAAGGTCGCAATGCTTTCATATTCAAGTTACGGAAGTGCAAAGAGCGACCTAACTCAGAAGGTTATTGACGCAACAAAGCTTGCAAAGGAGAAGAACCCTGAACTGCTGCTTGATGGAGAGCTTCAGGCAGATGCAGCAATTGTACCGTCAGTAGGCAAATCAAAGGCACCAGGAAGCAACATAGCAGGGGGCGCAAACGTGCTTGTGTTTCCGGATCTAAACTGTGGAAATATTTCATACAAGCTTGTTCAAAGGCTGGCTAAAGCAGAAGCATACGGACCGATTACACAGGGTATAGCAAAACCAGTCAATGACTTGTCAAGAGGCTGCTGTGCTGAGGATATCGTTGGTGTTGTTGCTATTACTGCATTGCAAGCCCAGCATTCCTGAAAATACGCTATATGGCTTTATGCCCAAAGGGAAGCAGCAAGACAGGAATGAGAACCGGTTAGCTTAATCCGGTGAATATATGTAAATTACAGTGAAAACAATAACAGATAAAGGGAGTTTTGGCATGAAAATATTGGTAATTAACGCAGGCAGTTCCTCGTTGAAATTTCAGCTTCTTGATATGAATGAAAAGAAGGTTGTTGTCAAAGGAATTTGCGACAGAATAGGTATTGCGAATTCCTGTATGGAGTACAAGGTGACGGGGAGAGAAAAGATTGTTATAAATAAAGAGATGAGTAAGCATAAGGACGCAATAGCCGCCGTTCTTGAAGCACTTTTGGACAAGGATACTGGTGTTATTAAGTCAGTGTCGGAAATAGCCGGAGTTGGGCACAGAGTGCTGCATGGTGGCGAGAAGTTTCATGATCCTGTGTTGATTGATGAAAAAGTAATGGATGCTGTTAAGGAATGCATTCCTCTTGGACCATTACACAATCCGGCTAATATAATGGGAATTGAAGGCTGTGCGGCGGAGATGCCCGATACTCCAATGGTTGCAGTATTTGACACTGGCTTCCATCAGACGATGCCACAGCATGTATATATTTACGCAATACCCTATGAAGTATATGAAAGGCATTCAATCAGGAAATACGGTTTTCACGGCACATCACACAAGTATGTGACTCAAAGAGCAGCAGAAATGCTCGGAAGGCCTATTGAGGAGCTTAAGCTGATATCCTGCCATTTGGGCAATGGTGCCAGCATTTGCGCAGTTAAATATGGGAAATGTGTTGATACCAGTATGGGACTTACGCCGCTGGATGGTCTTGAGATGGGCACCAGATGCGGTACGATTGACCCTGCCGTACTGACCTTTCTTATGCAGAAGGAAGGTATGAGCGCTTCTGAAATGGATACATACCTTAACAAGAAGTCAGGCTTGCTGGGCGTATCAGGCTTAAGTAGTGATATGAGGGACTTGCAGTCTGCAGCAAAGAAGGGCAACAAGAGAGCTCGGCTTGCCGTAGATATTTTCTGCTACAGAGTGAAGTTCTTTGTTGGTTCCTATTTCGCAGCAATGAACGGCGCAGATGCAATAATATTTACCGGTGGCATAGGGGAGAATGACGAACTGGTAAGATTGGATTCTCTTAAGGAATTGGATAGCATGGGTATTATGATAGATCCCGAGAAGAATAAGACAAGAGGGGTAGAAGTTGATATTTCCGCTTCCGAAGCCAGGGTAAAAACTCTGATAATACCTACAAATGAGGAACTGGCTATTGCTAGAGAAACAATGAAGCTTATTATGAAATAGGCAATGTTTTTGCGATGTAACCTAAATGATACTATAATGACGAGCTTTCATATGTACCCGCGATATATTGTGCTGCGGGACTCAAAGCATGTGAAATAACAAAATGCCCAAGGCATTGGTGATTGGATAGACGAGAAGCACCCAAAGAGCCTGTGAATGGATAGCATAGGAGGAGAAACTACGGGGCGCTCGCGGATGAATAATTGCCTTGACAATGCTGGTATTAGTTAGTATAATAACCTTTGTTGCAGATTAAGGGGTAAACTTATGAAGGTTAATGTATCAGATATTATAAGGATTAATGGCGCTTCGATGCAAGTGGACTTCATAGAAGAGCCATCTGAGAAGGAGCTTGCTCATGGCTGTGTTTTGGATGACAAGATCCGTTTTTCTGGGACATTGACCAATGAACTAGGCACTTTGCACCTGGAGGGCCGTTTGCAATTAAATTATGGTTGTGAATGCTTCCGATGTCTTAAACCAGCAAGTAAAGGTCTCGATATAAAGATAAGTGAGGGCTTTATAGGCAGCGATAAGGCAGAGCAGAGCGATTTGTATCCTTTTGAAGGTAAAATACTTGACACTGACAAAGCGCTTCGTGATAATATTATTTTGAGCCTTCCCATGAAGAACTTGTGCGCAGAGGAATGCAAGGGCTTATGCGAAAAATGCGGAGCGAACCTTAATGAAATGCAATGTGGATGCGTGGATGACACTATTGATCCCCGCTTGGAAGGACTAAACAAGTTTTTCGAATAATAGAGATATACGCTTTATCAGGGAGGTGTAGAATATGGCAAACCCGAAACGTAAATGGTCAAAAGCCAGAACAGGGAAAAGAAGGTCTCAGTGGAAACTGTCACAGCCGAATTTAGTCAGCTGCCCACAGTGTCATACATTGAAAGCTCCTCACATCGTTTGCAAAGAATGCGGATATTATGATGGAAAAGAAGTCATTAAAGAAGCAGTTGCTAAGTAATGCGATGTAAATAAGGATTGATATACTGTATAGGCGAAAGAGGCTGTCTGAGATGACGGCCTTTTTTAGTTGTTAGCCCTACTGTTGTACCTGGCAGTAAACGCGGCTGCTTGACCGGGTATGTGCCTGGCTATTTATCAGACGGCGTAAAGCTCAAAGATAAAGACATTTGCGCAAGCGTATAGGAGGTGTTGTCATGAAAAAGAATCGCATTGTAATAAGCGGGGTAGAACCAGATAGTGTAGCAATGGACGCTGGAATAGAGCCCGGCGATTTTTTGTTGTCTGTAAATGGACAGAAGGTCATAGACATCTTCGACTATCGTTTTCTGACCACCGAAAGTAAGCTGCTCATAGAGATCGAAAAGGCAGATGGAGACCTTTGGGAGATAGATATAGAAAAGGATGAATACGAGGACCTGGGTATTGAGTTTGAAGACCCTTTAATCTCGGAGGCGAGAAGCTGTACCAATAATTGCGTGTTTTGCTTTATTGACCAGCTGCCAAAGAACATGCGGCATACTGTCTATTTTAAGGATGACGACTCAAGATTGTCCTTTCTTTCTGGAAACTATGTTACATTAACCAACATGAAAAAGGCTGAGCTGGATAGGATTATTAGATATAAGATGACTCCGGTTAATGTATCTGTTCATACTACAAATCCGCAGTTAAGAACAGAGATGCTGAGAAACCGATTTGCCGGGGATGTGCTTGAAAAAATTGAGACTCTGACCAGGGGCGGGATTACTGTGAACACTCAGATTGTTCTGTGCAAGGGTCTCAATGACGGTGAGGAGCTCGATAGAACCATAAGGGAGCTCTCGGAGCTTCACCCGGGCATTGCCAGTATCTCAGTGGTACCTGTTGGATTAACAAAATGGAGGGAAGGACTTTACCATTTGGAGCCCTTTGACCAAAAGGATGCTAATGTTGTATTAGAGCAGGTGGGAGGATGGCAGCAGAAGCTTTTAAAGGAGCTTGGCACAAGGCTTGTCTATGTGGCAGATGAATTATATATAAAAGCGGGCGCCAAGCTACCGCAGTATGATGATTACGAGGATTTCCCACAAATAGAGAATGGTGTTGGCCTGATGACATCATTAGTGTACGAGTTTCATGAATACATGAAAAAGCATTTGAAGCAGCTAGATGCCTTTTGTTCAAGCTGTTCTGGAATGAGGACAGTAAGCATTGCAACAGGCACATGTGCATATGACTACATAAAAGAATTGGCACAGATACTGGAAAAAAGGTATAATAACTTAAGGATCGAAACCTACCCTATAAAGAATGACTTTTTTGGTGAAAATGTTACTGTAACCGGCCTATTGACGGGCGGTGATATATTTTATCAGCTAAAGGACAAGGAGCTCGGAAGCGAACTGTTACTGTCCGATAGCATGTTAAGGTCAGGCGAGGATCTGTTTTTGGATGATTACACTGTGGGAAGCCTCAGCAACAAGCTGAACAAAAGGGTGACCATTGTGAAAAACAGCGGTGAGGATTTTATTAAGAAAATTCTCGGATTATAAGGATTGGAGAGGTGAGCTGATTGGCGAAGCCGTTAGTAGCGATAGTAGGAAGACCAAATGTGGGCAAGTCCACATTTTTCAATTATATTTGTGGTAAAAGGATTTCTATTGTAGAGGATACGCCCGGTGTAACGCGGGACAGAATATATGCCGAGGCAGAATGGAGAAACAGGAAATTCACTTTAATTGACACCGGGGGCATTGAGGCCTACTCCGAGGACGAGATATTGCAACAGATGCGAAGACAAGCGGAGGTAGCCATTGACATGGCCGATGTAATCATCTTTTTGGTTGATGTCAGGGGCGGTGTAACAGCATCAGATAACGAGATCGCAACCATGCTTCGAAAGTCGCAGAAACCCGTTATTGTTGCCGCAAATAAGGTGGATAACGTAGGTGAACCACCTGTTGAGATTTATGAGTTTTACAACCTTGCCATGGGTGATGTGATGGCTGTTTCTTCTATACATGGACTTGGCATGGGTGATTTGCTGGATGAGGTTTTTAAGTATTTTCCCGAGGAGAAGGAAGAGGAATACGAAGAGGATGTTATCAAGGTAGCTATCATAGGGAAGCCCAATTCCGGGAAATCTTCATTGATTAACAGGGTTGTGGGAGAGGAACGCCTAATCGTAAGCGATATCCCGGGAACGACCAGAGATGCGATTGATACCTATCATGAGGTTGGCGATGACAAGTTTGTTTTGATTGATACTGCGGGCATACGAAGGCAGAGCAAGATAAATGAAAAGATTGAGAAGTACAGTATACTGCGCTCATGGAATGCTATCGAGAGAGCGGATGTGTGTGTAATAATGATAGATGCTCAGGATGGCGTGACTGAGCAGGATACGAAGATTGCAGGCTATGCCCACGAACAGGGCAAGGCTTCCATAATTGTTGTGAATAAGTGGGATCTGGTCGAAAAGGAGACGGGGACGCTGGAGGAATACCGGCAAAGGGTGGTTGAAAAGCTGGCCTTCATGCAATATGCACCGATTGTGTTTATTTCGGTTAAGACCGGTCAGAGAGTAAATAAGCTGTTTGAGCTTGTGAAGTTCGTAAATGATCAGGCCTGTCTTAGAATATCCACAGGCATGCTGAATGATTTGTTGAATGAGGCAACAGCAATGGTTCAGCCACCATCTGATAAGGGAAAGAGGCTGAAGCTTTATTACGCCACCCAATCGGCTGTTAGGCCGCCGACCTTTGTTATTTTCGTTAACAAGATTGATTTGTTCCATTATTCCTATGAGAGATATATCGAGAATCAGCTAAGAAGAAGCTATGGCTTTGAGGGGACGCCGATTCGCTTTATACATAGAGAACGCGACAGGGAGACATAGAGCAGAGAAATTTTGTTAGTGCAAAGTAATGTATAAGAAATATGGGGGATGGAGCATGAATTTTGGAGTGATAGTGGCTGTCGCCATTGGATATTTGCTGGGAAGCTTGAATAGTTCTCTTATCGTGGGCAGGTTTTACGGGGTTGATATCAGGCATCATGGTAGTGGTAACGCCGGGATGACCAATACCATGAGGACCTTGGGAAAGAAAGCCGCACTCTTTGTCATCCTGGGCGATGTGGCCAAAGGTGTTCTGGCTTATTTAGCGGGCTACTTGATATGCGGAGGCGACCATCAAGGTGCGTTCGGCGGTATGCTGGCGGGGACAGCGGCTATTTTGGGGCATATCTGGCCTGTATTTTTCGGATTCAAGGGTGGAAAAGGTGTATTAACAACCTTAGCGGTTGTATTGATGATTGACTGGCCGATTGCACTTGGGATGCTGAGTGTTTTTATTGTTGTTTTACTCTTAACAAGGTATGTTTCACTGGGTTCTATTATTGCCGCTTTTCTTCTTCCCATTACGGCGATTGTGTTTGGAAGAGATGTTGGAGCAATAATAGTATTCGGCATTATTGCCGTCTTGCTTATTATTATGCATCATGCAAATATCGGGCGTTTACTAAGGGGAACCGAATCCAGGTTTTCCTTTAAGAAAAGGGCAGATATAAGTACTAATGCAGAGGATGATGGAATGACGGACGCAAAGAAGGCTGAATAAGCGGACGGCGGGAAAAAGATGCTAAGACATATGTAAAGACAGAAGCAAGGACAGAAGCACAGACAGAAGCACAGACAGAAAAGCAAAAAGAAGCACAGACAGAAGCGCAGACAGAAAAGCATACAGAAGCAAGGACAGAAGCACAGATAGGAAAGCAAACAGAAGCACAGACAGAAAAGTAAGCAGAAGCACAGACAGAAAAGTAAGCAGAAGCACAGACAGAAAAGCAAACAGAAGCACAGACAGAAAAGCAAACAGAAGCACAGACAGAAAAGTAAGCAGAAGCACAGAAAGATGCACAGACAGAAGCACAGACAGATGTAAAGGCTTATGGATAATAGGTAACATAGTTTGACTTTACAAGGTGCTTGCAAAGATAGTTTGTCAGATGATTGATATGTGCAAAAAGATAGATCTCCGGAGGGCAGAAGGATATGAACATTTCACTTATCGGTGCAGGTAGTATGGGAACAGCTCTTTCCATATTGCTTGCAGGTAACGGCCACAAGGTCAAAATGTGGTCGAAGTATAAAGATGAAGTGAGCATGATTAATACGCAAAGGGAGCAGAAGGATAAGCTGCCTGGTGTAATTATTCCGCAAAATGTCAATTGTACTGATGATCTTGAGGAAACTCTATCTTATTCTGATGTGGTGATCCTGGTTATTCCTTCCCAGACAATCAGAGCCAATTTAAAAGATATGTCATCTATTAAGAAAGGGCAGAAAATAATTGGCTGTTTTTCGAAAGGGTTGGAGAAGGAAAGCGGCTTGCGTATGTCGGAGGTTATATTACAGGAGATGCCTGAAGCGACTGTAGTTGCTATGTCCGGCCCCTGTCATGCGGAGGAGCTTTCGAAGGGCATACCTACAGCATACGTGGCTGCTTCGGAGGATAGATTAGCTGCCGAGAGGATACAGGACATATTTATGTCGCCCAGATTTAGAGTTTATACAAATCCTGATATAATTGGTGTGGAGCTGGGCGGAGCCGTGAAAAATATTATAGCTCTTTGTGCCGGGATTTCCGACGGATTGGGCTATGGAGATAACACGAAGGCAGCCTTGATGACTAGAGGCATGGCGGAGATTTCCAGGCTTGGATGTGCACTTGGAGCAAAAAGGCAGACTTTTTCAGGGCTTGCCGGGATTGGTGATTTGATAGTCACCTGTACAAGTATGCATAGCCGAAACAGGCGTGCAGGCATATTGGTAGGACAGGGAATGACACTGGAGCAGGCTCTGGCAGAGGTGAAAATGGTTGTGGAGGGTGTATATGCAACGGAGCCGGTGTATCAGCTTTCCAAGAGGCTTGGTATCAGCATGCCTATAACGACAGAGGCTTATAAAATCCTCTTCGACGGCAAGAATGCCGGACAAGCGGTGTCAGATCTTATGTGCAGGAACAAGACCCATGAGCTTGAGGATGAGGACTTAGTTGATATTTTATTCCAAGATGAAAGCGATGATTAGTTTCATAATCTGAAGCTTATGTCATATTTTTAGATGGTAAACTTTGTGGTGATGTAGATTTCATAAGGAAACTACTCAGAATTTCGAGTTTTGTGTACTTTTTACCGGTTAATGCCAATTTAAAGCCTTGAAAAGGCAAATAAACGGTCAAGTCCTATTACACCATTATACGGACATAACTGATTAGTATAAGAGAACTGCTCAATATATCAAGTATTGTAGTGCTATTTCCCATAGTATTAGGCGGAAACAGGCCTAAATCGGGAAATAATCAAGAAAATGCACCACAACACCTTAAAACTTGAGCATCTTCCTGCGATGCAACAGTAATCTTCAACAGAATTAGAAGTGAGTTGAAAGAAATCTTCTTAATAATCTCTATCACAAATAATAGACTTAACATAATATGGTCTATACAGAAATATATGGAGGTATAGCCATGTTAGTAAATAATTATTATTCACGTAATGCTTTACAACAGGCATATGCGCAGCAGCAGACGGCACAGGTACCTTATATAGCCAATTTTAACTTAGCCTATGCAATTCTGAAAGCCGGGCCTGATTACCCATCTATCAGAGGCTTGGTTACTTTTGCACAGATACAGGGAGGTGTCATGGTCTGCGCCGATGTTGCTGGTCTTCCGCCTTACTCACCCGGAAACAATAGTAAACAGCCTGTGGGACCATTCGGATTTCACATTCATGAGAAAGGCCACTGTGTGGTAGGTGATCCGTCGAAACCCTTTGAAGAATGTGGTGGCCATTGGAATCCGACAAATCAGCCCCATGGCAACCATGCAGGTGATTTTCCTGTGCTTGTAGTTGATAAGGGATGGGCGAAGATGTGCTTTATCATGTCTCGCTTTACTGTGAATGAAATATTGGGTAGATCCGTTATGATCCATGAGAATCCGGATGACTATAGAACGCAGCCATCGGGTAACTCCGGCAAGCGTATTGCCTGTGGTGAGATAATGCCATGGAGCTATGGCTTATATATCTGACACAATCTTCATAGTAGCAGAAAACAGGAAAACTATGGTGTATTTGTTTTAATTTTGTGATAGAATGTGGTAGTGACAAAATTCATTGTGAGGTGCACTATGCTTGAGAAAACGATAAAAATACTAAGAAGCAATCCGATCATTTTTATTGCCGGGGCCTTGTTTATTCTTCTAATGGCTGCTTTATCAATACCGATGGTATCTGAATCCAGAGAATTGGCGAGTCTAAGTACAAATTTATTTGGTTCAGCGGGGGGCTTTAGCATTGATGATACGGAAGCTATGGCAGACTCCTACATGGAAATGATGACTTACTCGATGGATGTTATGGTTTCCACCGGGAAGGTTTATTTATTCGCAATATTACTTGGTTTATTAAGTATAGGCTTCATGGCAGGTTACGGAAATATGCTTGCATCAACTATGAATGAGGGAAAGCCAGACTGGAAAATCTTCCTGCATGGGTTCAAAAAGCTCTATGGAAAGGTGTTTTTATCTTCGCTACTCCTTATGGGGTTAATTATTGCATTTAGCATTGTCTTATCAGCTATCACAACCCCGATGATTCTGGCGAGAACTATCAGAGGTTCTGTTAGCATGGAAAGTATACTTGAGAGCCAAAAAACAATCCAAATCATAACATATATCCTTGTAGCATTTGCATATCCATTGATATTGCTGTGGCTACCTTCTATATTTGTCAATAGAAGGGATGGGGTGGTCAACTGCTTCAAATACGGCATCAGAGCAAGTAAGAAGATGTATTTAAAGCTACTGCCCCTAACGGCAATAATGCTGCTGCCATCATTCTTAATGACGGTGATCAGTGACAATATTTATGCAATGATTGAATCAAACTACTATTTCCTGATGTATCCCTTCTTGGCTGTAATTGTACCCTTTGCGGTAACATATTTATTTGTCATGTATCAGGTTTTCAGGACGGATAAT
>JAAYBT010000021.1 GCA_012730015.1 Clostridiaceae bacterium | reverse complement strand
CCAATGTTCCCGAAGGAGTTGAATTGTATGGCTATTAGAAATATCAGGAAAGACGGAGATGAAATACTGAGAAAAAGATCGAGGGAAGTGGATCAAATTACTCCAAAAATTCGTATGCTTTTAAAGGATATGGTGGATACTCTGTATAAAGCTGACGGGGCAGGACTTGCAGCACCACAGGTAGGGGTATTAAAGAGAATTATTCTGGTTGATGTGGGAACAGGACTATATCAATTGATCAATCCTGTTTTGAAGAGCCAGTCCGGGGAGCAGTGTGTTAACGAAGGGTGCCTGAGTGTTCCCGGCATATGGGGAGAGGTCAAGCGCCCTGCGCAAGTTGTTGTCGAGGCTTTAGATCCCGATGGTGAGAAGATAGTGGTTGAGGGGGAAGGGCTCTTAGCCCAGGCGCTCTGCCACGAGATAGACCATCTGGATGGAATATTGTTCAAGGATAAGGTGATACGTTTCCTTGATCAGGATGAAATAAATGGGGCAAGGTAAGGATAAAATGAGGATTATTTTCATGGGTACGCCGGACTTCGCAGTGCCATGTCTGGATGCCCTCGTTCAAAAGGGATATGATGTTGCGGCTGTTGTAACACAGCCAGACAAGCCATTTGGAAGAAATCAAAGCAGGCTCAAGGCTTCAGCTGTGAAGGAAGCCAGTGTGAGGCATGGAATCAAAACTATACTGCAGCCTACCAGAGTTAAAACTCCCGAGTTTATTGGGGCTATAAGTGAGTTGGAGCCTGATTTAATCGTAACTGTGGCCTATGGCAAAATTCTGCCCAAGAGCGTACTTGATGTGCCCAAATATGGATGTATCAATGTGCACGCCTCCCTGCTGCCCAGATACAGAGGGGCGGCTCCTATACAGTGGGCCTTGATTAACGGTGATGACATTACCGGTATTACAACAATGTTTATGGATGAGGGTATGGATACGGGCGATATCCTGCTACAAAAAGAGATTGCTATTGATGGGGACATTAACAGTCAGGAGCTTTTTGAAAGGCTCAGGGAGCTTGGTGCTGTGACCTTGATTGAAACGCTCGAGGCTATGGAAAGCGGGAGACTGGAAAGAAGGCCTCAGGATAATTCCAAAGCTGTTTATGTGCCGATGATGACCAAGGAAATGGGTTTGATTGATTGGAGCAAAAGCGCTCTTGAGATACATAACCTGGTCAGAGGTACGAATCCATGGCCTGGAGCCTATACCTTTTATAAGGGCACAAGGATGAGGGTTTGGAAGACAACGCTTTTGGATTGCTGTCCGCCCGGTTCCCGCGAGAAAGCCATGGAGAATGACCTAAAGCAGATGGCTGTTTCACACAGGCATGGTGAAATACTGAAAATATTTAAGCAAAGCTTAGTGGTTGCGACTGGAGATGGCTGCCTTTTGATTAATGAGCTGCAGCTTGATAACTGCAAGAGACTGAATGTTTGTGATTGCGGTCACAATATGGATGAGGGTGAAAGGCTTGAATGAGAGGCTACGCAGCTTCACCGGCTATGCACTTTTACTCATTGCTGTGGTTGGCATACTAGCCGGGTTGTTTACCTATAGTTATAATTTTTCCTCTATTGATCTATATAACAGTATTTTATCCGTGCTGATAATTCTTTCGATTGTTATTATGATTGCGGTGCTTGTGTCGATGACTGCGGTTTTAATTACTGTAAGAAAACGAAGGATACATCCATTTCTACTAATTCCAGTGAAGATTGGTATGAAGCTGGTTATGCCCTTCGCACTTTTTGTTACAGGCCTTTTCAAAAAAGATAAGGACTTGATTAGGAGCCTTTTCATTGACATCAACAACCTTTTTGTAAAGTCCGGAAACATACAAAAAACACCAGATAAGATAATGCTTCTGCTGCCACATTGCCTGCAGAATTCCGAATGCAATCTTAAGATAACCGGAGACATAGCAAATTGCAGGAAATGCGGTAAATGCACTATCGGGGCAATAAGGGAGCTGTCAGAGGAAAAGGGAGTGAGGGCGATTGTAGTGACGGGCGGCACGGCGGCACGCAATGCAATTGTCAAGGAGAAGCCGGAGCTGGTGCTTTCAGTGGCCTGTGAGAGGGATCTTGCCATCGGAATTTCAGATGTGACTAGTGTTCCTGTGATAGGCGTTTTGAATCAAAGGCCAAATGGACCCTGCGTGAACACAACGGTTGATGTGGAGCGGCTAAGGGAGAAGCTTGATGATATTATTGAAGCATGAAAGGTTGTGAAGAAGCTGGATCACGCTCGAGAAGCTGCGTTGAAGGTATTGATGGAGATAAATGAAAAGGGAGCCTACTCCAATATTGCGCTGAATAAATACTTTGCAGCGGAGGAGCTACGTGATATAGATCGGTCATTCGTAACGGAAATGGTTTATGGGACGGTCAAGTGGAAGCTTACCTTGGACAGGGTAATCGCTTGCTACTCTAACATAAAGATGGAGAAGCTTTCACCGTGGATACTAAATATTCTTAGGCTTGGGGCCTATCAGATACTTCATATGACAAGAGTTCCCCAGTCTGCCGCCTGTAATGAAAGTGTCAAGCTGGCTGGCAGGTATGGGCATAAAGCATCAGCCGGTTTTGTAAATGCAGTGCTGCGCAGCATTGCAAGAAAAGGGCCTGAAATAGCTATTCCTTCGAGGGAGCAGGATTTTCCTGGATACTTGTCTGTAAGCTATTCCTATCCCAAATGGCTGGTTGAGAAATACATAGAGATTTTTGACGCAGAATTCACACAGAGTTTGCTTGAGGCCGGCAATGCTACACCTGAGCTAACTGTTCGGGCAAATACATTGAGGGTTACCCCGGAAGAGCTGGTGGCGGCATTGGAGAAAGAGGGCTGTCATGCGGTTGCAGCGAAATATGTGAGGGATGCTGTCGTACTAAAAAGCTCCGTCAATGTTACCAAGCTACAGGCCTTTCAAAACGGACTGTTTCAGGTGCAGGATGAAAGCTCCATGTTGCCGGCGATAGTTTTGGCACCTAGGCCGGGTGAAACAGTTCTTGATGCGTGCAGCGCGCCGGGAGGGAAAGCGACACACATGGCTCAGCTTATGGGAAACAACGGAACTATTATAGCCGGTGATGTGCATGAGCACAAATTAAAGCTTATTGATGATGCTGCACAAAGATTGGGTATTCAAATTATTAGAAGCGTACTGAACGATGCCTCCGTGCCGAATCAGGAGCACGAGAAGGCCTTTGACAGGGTTTTACTGGATGCTCCCTGCACCGGCCTTGGAATTGTCCGCAGAAAGCCCGATATCAAATGGGCGAGACAGACAAAGGATATAGAGGAGATTACGGCGCTGCAAAAGAAGCTCCTGAAAAGTGTTTCTCGTGCGGTAAAGCCCGGGGGAGTGCTTGTATATAGCACCTGCACCATATTGCCCGAAGAAAACGAGGATATCATCAAATTCTTCCTTGAGAGCAATAGCGACTTCGTGGAGGATGATATCAAGCCCTTTTTGCCGCCTGCTTTAGTGGAGCATGCCAGAGGCTGCTCTTTGCAGCTTTATCCAAACAGAGACGGCATAGATGGTTTCTTTATGGCAAGAATTAAGAGAGAAGGATAGGATTATACATGGAAGCAAAGTATCTACCGGACATGGACATAAAGGAGCTTGAACAGATGCTGCAGGATATGGGTCAGCAGAAATTCAGGGCAAAGCAGATATTCAGCTGGGTTGCAAAAGGTGCGACTGATTTTGATGAAATGACTGATTTGTCAAAGCAGCTGAGAGATGAAATGAAACTTTTTGCACGGGTTTCAGGTCTAAATATAAGAAAAAAGCTTGTGTCTTCTATTGATGATACAAGCAAATACCTGTTTGAACTGCATGACAACAACATTATCGAGAGTGTTCTAATGAAGTACGCCCATGGATATACCGCCTGCATCTCATCTCAGATTGGCTGCAAGATGGGCTGCAGCTTTTGTGCATCGACCATAGAGGGCTTCAGGAGAAATCTTTCAGCAGGCGAAATGCTTGAGCAGATACTGGCAATACAGCGTGATAGTGGGGTAAAGATTGGGAATGTGGTTATAATGGGTATTGGAGAGCCCTTTGACAATTATGATAATGTAATAAAGTTTCTTCAGCTGGCTCATGCCCCGGAAGGCCTGAATATCGGCTACAGGCATATGACTGTTTCTACCTGTGGCCTTGTACCTAATATACTCAGGTTTTCCCAGGAGAATATGCAGGTGAATCTTGCTCTTTCTCTGCATGCACCCAACGACCGTCTGAGGGCGCAGATTATGCCGATTGCGAGGAGGTATGCTATTGACAAAATCATTGAAGCATGTAAGATATATACTGAGAAAACCAAAAGAAGAATAACGTTTGAGTATGCATTAATAGAAGATGTCAACGATTCGGCAGAAAATGCCGCCGAGCTGGCTAAACTGCTTAGAGGAATGCTGTGCCATGTGAACCTGATCCCGGTCAATGCCGTTGCAGGTAACGATTATCGCCAAAGTAGCGGTCGGCACATAGATGAATTCGCCGGATTACTTAAAAGAAGGGGAATTGAGACTACAATCAGACGTGAGCTTGGTGCGGATATCAATGCAGCATGCGGACAGCTTAGGAGAAGTGAATTAAAAGAGGATTCCCTATAAAATGTTGAGGTGTTTAGCGTGAGATTTGCCGCCGGAACCGACAGAGGACTAATAAGAGAGAGTAACGAAGATAATTACAGAATTATACCGAGATCTAGCAAGAATCCCTGTGTCTGTGTTATTGCTGACGGTATGGGTGGGCACAACTGTGGAGAGGTTGCCAGCAGGATGGCGGTTGATTTTATCGGCAATTGTGTTGAACAGGACAGCAAGAGTTTATTTTTATGCGATGACATGGACAACGAGATTAGGAAGCTGGTAGAGAACGCCAATAAAGCTGTATTTGAAACATCGCTTCAGAATCCGGATGCAAGCGGCATGGGGACGACCCTGACCATGGTAGTCATAGTCGGAGAAAGATTAACGGTAGCCCATGTTGGTGACAGCAGGCTTTACCTTATACGTGACGAAATGATCCGGCAGATTACCGAAGACCACACATACATATGTGAATTGATAAAAAATGGTACTCTTACAAGGGAGGAAGCGGAGTTCCATCCCCGCAAGCATGTTATTACAAGGGCTATAGGCTCTTCTCCCGATTTGGAGATTGACATGCTGAACCTTGAAATCCAGGAGGAAGATATTCTATTGCTTTGCACAGATGGCCTCACAAATATGATTTGTGATGACGAAATATATAGGATAGCGAAGGCCAATGAACCTGAAGCGGCCTGCAAGGGACTTATCGAGGCGGCTAAGAGCAAGGGTGGAGAAGACAACATTACAGTAATTGTTATTAAATGTGAGTGAAGGTGCGTTTATGGAAGGTAAAATACTAGGAAATAGATATCAATTAGTTGAAAGAATCGGCGGAGGCGGCATGGCGATCGTTTATAAAGCAAAATGCCTTTTGTTGAACCGTTATGTCGCCGTTAAGATACTCCGCAGTGAATTTACTGATGATGAGGAGTTTGTCAAGCGCTTCCGTATAGAAGCACAGGCGGCTGCAAGCCTTAATCATCCGAATATCGTGTCCATCTATGACGTGGGCAAGCAGGATGATGCTCAATATATTGTTATGGAGTTTATAGATGGCATTACATTGAAGGACTACATAAACCAAAATGGTGCCTTGCCCTGGAAGGAAGCTGTCAGCATAGCTATACAAATATGCTCGGCACTGGAGCAGGCCCATAAAAATCACATCGTTCATAGAGATATAAAGCCCCATAACATTATGCTTACCAGTGAGGGGATAGCGAAGGTTACTGATTTCGGTATTGCCAGAGCTGTTACCTCTGCAACTATTACTATGGTCGGAAGCACTATTGGTTCTGTCCATTATTTCTCGCCTGAACAGGCCAGGGGTGGCTATACTGATGAAAAATCAGACTTGTATTCGCTGGGTGTCACCTTATATGAAATGGTGACAGGCCAGGTGCCTTTTGATGGAGAGTCTCCGGTGGCAGTTGCCTTGAAGCATATTCAGGAGAAGGCGGAGCGCCCTGCAGACCTTAATCCGACAGTTCCAAAAGGGGTTAATGATCTAATTTTAAAGGCGATGAAGAAGAATCAAAATTTGCGCTATCAAAGTGCCAGTGAAATGTTAAATGATCTTCACAGGACACTGAGTGAGCCCAATGCAAGAATTGTCGGAAGCAATATTTCCGAAGACCTTCCTACCAAGAAGATGCAGGCTGTTGGTACAGATATTGAACCCATATATGAAAACGAAGATGAGGACATGAAGGATGATTCACCAAGTGGTGTCATAAGGACAAAAATAGGCAATGCAACTGTAATCAATGATGAAAACGGCAGCTATGCCGTGTTTGAAACAAACACAAGTGAAGGCGAGGATACAATGGCAACGAAAAAGAAGGATCGACTTAGCATGTGGCTTGGCATTGCCGCTGGTTTAATAATAGCCGGGATAATATTCTATATCGGCTTGAAGCTGGTGCTTCCGCTCATAACGCCGGATGTTTCGGAGGTCTATGTGGTCGAGGATTTTACAGGAAAGAATTTTAATGATGTGTTGCAGGAATTGAGTAAATACAATATAACTGCTGTGGATAATGAAAGAGTAAATAGCGACGATATTGATCAGGATGTTATAATTTCACAGGATGTAGCCGTGGGAAATACCCTGAAACCGAACAGTTCAATCAAGTTTAGGGTGAGCAATGGTCCTAAGCTGGTGCAGATTCCGGACATATCAGGCCAGGAGTCAAGAGTTGGTGAACAGATTCTCAGGGAGAATGATTTGATTCCCACACAGATTTTAGAAAATGACGAAACAGTAGCAACAGGTCTGGTTATCAGGACAGAGCCGGCCGCATTTGAGGAGGTAGACCCCTATGCTAATGTTACGGTTTATGTGAGCCTTGGGCCGAAGCTGGAGCAGGTCACTGTTCCGAATCTTGTTGGACGTACGCTGTCACAGGCAGAGAAGCTTATCCTTGAAAGCAAGCTGAAGATTGGTAAGACTATACCGGAGGATGTTGTCAATGAGGTTGCCTTGATCACTAAGCAATATCCGCTGGCGGGAAGCACGGCTGATGAGGATACTCCTGTGGAGCTTGATTTTACTCCGATTGAGGAGGAACCCATTGCTGAAGATCCTGGCACTTCTATGCCGGGGCAGCCCGCGAATGGCACTCCTGATACACCCGATACACCGGGGATAACTGTTCCGGGTGATACAGATGAGCCGCCAGTGAAGAGCGAGAGGAAAACAAAGAACATTATCATATCATTAGATCCCAGCAAGTCCTATGGCGATAATGTAATGGTTTATGTGGAGTCGACACCATCGGATACAAATCAGCGTATTGTTGAGCTAAATCAGTCGATACCGGTTACTCAGTTCCCCTTTAGTGTTCCTGTTACGCTTGCAGAGCAGGGAACTACACACGTGATTGTTAAGCTTGATGGATGGTTGGCTTTAGAAGATGATCGTTAGAGGTTAGGAAGTAGAAGTAGCAGTAAATAGGGGAGGTTAGTTTATTTGCCGGCAGGCACGATTATCAGGGGAATAGGTGGATTTTACTATGTGGCATCTGAGGATGGCAGTATAGTGGAATGTAAGGCAAGGGGAATATTCCGAAAGGACATGATTACTCCACTGACAGGGGATCGGGTAATATTTTCAATGATAGACCCTGTTCGTAAAAAGGGCAGTATAGATAAGATTGAGGAAAGAAGCACTGTTCTTGTAAGGCCGGCAGTAGCTAATGTTAATCAGATTGTTACTGTAATTGCCGCGAAATCGCCCGAACCTGATTTGATGCTGGTGGACAAGCTGCTTGTTACTGCACAGGAGAAAGGAATCAGGACTATTGTTTGCATTAACAAGACTGATCTGGATGAGAAGGACAATATAGCGCAATTGCGAAGAGCCTATGCTATCGCAGGGTATGATGTTATAGAGACAAATAAGCAGGAGACAGACGGCTTCAATGAGCTAAAGTCGCTACTGAAGGGACATGTTACTGTGCTTGCAGGCCAGTCGGGAGTGGGCAAATCGACGCTTCTTAACAGAATTATGGACACACTGGTAATGAAGACAGGTGAATTGAGCGACAGGTTGAACAGGGGAAAGCATACTACCAGGAGTGTAGAGCTGCTTAGACTTGAGGAAGGCGGCTTTGTGGTGGATACGCCGGGCTTCAGCTCCTTTGAGCTTTCAGGGATAACACATCCGGAGTTAAAGTATTTTTATCCGGAATTTGCAGAATATATTCACGATTGCAGGTTTAAAGGCTGTAGCCATATTAACGAGCCGGACTGTGGTGTAAAAAGAGCGGTAGAAGACAGACAGATAGATGGCGGTAGATATGATAGATATGTTGAACTCCATGCCTTATTAAAGCTGGAGGAAGAGTCGAAATATAAGTAGTAGTTTAAAGTAGGCAGCGGGCAGACGGGAGGATGATGAAATGGTTAGAATTGCACCATCTTTATTAGCATCGGACTTTTCAAAGCTTGGGGAGGAAATTGACAGGGTCGAGAAGGCAGGTGCTGACATGATACATATAGATGTCATGGATGGGCACTTTGTTCCTAACATTACTATAGGGCCGCCTGTGGTAAAAAGCCTCAGGAAGGTTACCAAGCTGCCCTTTGACGTACATTTGATGATAGAAAATCCGGAATTATATATTGATAGCTTTATTGGTGCGGGAGCCGACATTATTTCAGTACATATTGAAAATAACTATCATTTGCACAGGACCTTACAGCATATCAGGGAAAAGGGCGCTAAGCCATCTGTTGTCCTGAATCCTGCAACTCCTCTTAGCACACTGGATATGGTGCTGGCCGATGTGGATATGGTGCTGCTGATGACAGTTAACCCGGGGCTTGGCGGTCAGAAATACATTGAGAGCATGACTGAAAAGGTTCGGGAATTAAGGTTAATGGCGGACCGCCGGGGAATCAAGCTGGATATAGAGGTGGATGGAGGAATAGGTCCGGACAATATATTCACAGTGACTCAGGCCGGGGCAAATGTTGTTGTTGCCGGCTCTTCAGTATTTAATTATCAGGATGCCGGAGAGAATATTCGCTTACTTAAGCAAAGAGCCTGCGGGGGCTATATATGACGGGCCTTATCTTTTGCGGAGCCCCAATCAAGGATTATAAATTCATAGATGAATACTTGGCTGAGGCTCAGCTAATTATTTCTGCGGACAGCGGAGCACGCCATTGCAGGAGGATGGATATCACTCCTGATTTTTTAATTGGGGATTTTGATTCCATAAATGATGCTGATTATTTGTCTTTGGTTGAAGCAGGTGTACAAGTCAAACAGTATCCTGCGAAAAAGGACATGACGGACAGCGAGATTGCTGTTCAGGTTGCCCTTGAAAAGGGATGTGATAGAATAGTCCTCTTGGGTGCCATTGGCTCCAGATTGGATCATACCGCAGCCAACTTATCATTGTTGAAGAAGCTGGCTGATTTGAGGGTTGAGGGCATTATTGTCGATGAAAATAATGAAGCCAGAATAATAAGAAGTAATATTGAGCTAAGGAGCAGGAAGGATACCTTTGTAACGCTTCTTCCCTTTGCTGGAGATGCTGTTGGTGTAACGACAGGCGGGTTACAGTATCCCCTGAAGGATGCTGTATTGGAGGTGGGCTCCTCCTGGGGAGTGAGTAACCAATTCGCGCAGGATATTGCCCATGTGGAGGTAAAGGAAGGCTATCTGCTGGTTATTATGTCGAGGGACTAGTTCAAAGCCTACTCT
>JAAYBT010000192.1 GCA_012730015.1 Clostridiaceae bacterium | reverse complement strand
GATCCTCTCCAACCCGCGCACCTGCCTTCTTCTCTTTTGTATGTAGGGAGGTGTGTCCCATAACCTATTATAACACTGTTTTTTATTTTGCACACTACAATGTTATATATATCGTTATTCTATGGGTTTTTGATTAGTCTGCTGTGATTTAATTACTCTTCCGAGACGTGTGGGTATAGATAAAGGGGCTCGGACTTGCCCTTGACTGTGACGCGCCATGCGGGCAGCATCTCTACCGACTCAACGCCGTCCGTCATCGCCTCCTCCAGCTTATATCCGCTGTCAATAGCGGTAATGACCACACTACTACCCATTTTGAAACGAGCCAGCAGCGCCTGATATGCTTCAAAACGCTCCCCACTCTTTACAGTAAAGCCTTTTACCTGCAGCCTCCCCCGAAGAAGCTGCCTGACTCCCTTTTGATCCAGAGTGACAATGCAGTAATTATCGAATATGAGATACCCTTCGTAGCTTTCAACAAAAGCAACCGTCACGCTGCCATCCTGGTTTCTTGTCAGGCCATCCTCTATGTACTTGCCGCCATCCAGCGTTCCACTATCCTTTAAAAAGCTCTGTGCTGCCCTTCTCGCCCTTTCATCGCTGGTCAAATCCACATTCGAGCCCGGTTGGCTATCAGTAAACTCGTACTGTGTATCACTAATAAAACGGAGCTTCTTGCTCTCATGGAAAAACTCATCGCCCTGATTGGAGACCTCGAACTGTCCGCCTAAGAGCCTCATGGCAATACTATTCCTGTCCAGCTTCTCAATGGTGTACTCAAGCCGGTTCAAAGCATTAGAAGCCGTCGGAATGCTACACTCCAGGGTCACTCCCCTTTGGCTCAGAATGGCTTGTGTATTCTCAATAGTTTCTTTCCGGATACCCTCTCCCCTTACAAAGGTGAGATTGATAAACAGTAAGAAGATATTAAAGGCAAGTAACAGCACGATGACTACATTTTTAGCCTTTGCTCCATCCATATGCCTAATCTCCTTCTCCGGGAATCATTTCGATAACCAGATCCCTTTGATCCTTAGTTCTTATCAGCAGCGCAGGCTTGAGCAATTCCTTGCTCGAATCTTCTATAACATAGCAGCTCAAGATGTCCTGTATCCTCAAGTCCGGGAAAAAGGTGCCCGAGCTCTCCAGCAGGTCTATGAAGCGGTCATTATAACTGCTTTGAGCTCCCTCCATAAACCTCTTCAAAAGCCAATCGCATTTGAGCACGCGACTCGAATCTGCCTGAATGCTAATCGCGTGATCGAGCTTTCTATCCTTCGTATCGATACCGACCTTTATGGGCATGCCATCTACTTTGTAGTCGAAGCCAAATTGATAAACACCCTCCGACAAAGTCTCAACAGATGTCAGGGTAATAGCTGCGGTATTCTCAACACGATCATTTATTGCGGCAACGAATTTATAGGCGTTCAAAAGCGCCTTTCCTATCTGATCCTTACCCGACGGATAGGTATCTCGAAGATAACGGTAGGTCAGGTAGCCATCATCATGATATCTGTAAATATTGTCTCCATAGCTGAACTGAAGCGCGTCGCCGCTTACTACTCGCCTATTATACCTGTCCTTCTCGGCGCCAATAATAATCGAGGCAAGCTCATCACCATGGCCGCCGTTACTCCATTGAATAAAGGGTATTACCGACAGCTCACTGTATTGCCAATACTGAGACAGAGCATAGAGCACATCAGGCTCATCATTCTCCTTGGCAATCTTGCCTGCTCCCAGAGAGCTGTATTTTCGGCTCGCCATACTCACGTTATTAATTGCCTCATTCAAATTCATTGCCCCATCATAGCTAATCGGCTCCGAGGAATAAACCGCGCCGTCGCTGCCGTAAATATAGAAAACGCTCTTGTACTCATCGATTATGTCCCTATTGACCATAAGCTTCCTGATATCAGGGATATCCCCGGATGGATTCACAGCGCCTAAAAACCAGGCTAACAGCCCGGAATCCATGGCATATCCAAAATCAAGCAGCACTCCCCGCCTTTGTGTTGCATTAGCCCAGCTATCAGATGACTTAACCAGCTTCACATCGCCGGAGACTATCTTCTTAAGACCATTTGCCGCCTCACTCCAAAGAGCGGAATGCTCACGGCCCCCATCCTCAACAATCCAGTAAGAGCTGCTTCCGTCGGATAAAATCAGCCTGTCCGGCTCAAAGAGCCTTTCCCGCACAAGCTTGTCGCTAATGGGCTGGGCGCCATTCAGACCAAATAAGCCCGTAAAAAAACCAGTAGGAGTCCCCTGGCTTTGATAGCTCCAAAGAATTCCTACCTGTGTTATTCCCGATATAATAAGTATGACAATAATTGCAGTCTTTAGACGTTCCTTCATTTAGTTTTCCCGTTAAATAGCTCTGATACAAATGCTTTAAAACTATCAAAGATACTGCTGGGCTTTTTCACGACCGGCTCATCTTGCATAATTGGCTCCTTTTGAATAACCGGCTCTTGTATAACAATCGGATCCTTCTTCAAAGCCGCATCTATTACCGATCTCTCTTGCAGACTAATTGTAACTGAATTGTACTGAATCTTTGACCCTTCCATCTCGGACTTTCTATAAGAGACAAACATCAGGTTGTTGACTCCGGCTTCCAAATCTATCTCCTTGGAAAATATCCCCGAAGCGCCTATGCCCCAAGAAGTCTCACCATTTCTGTTTGCTATAATCTCATACTCTTCTTTGCTTCTATTAAGTCTGGCTATTGAAATAACAACGTCCGTATGTTCGGATTTTCCGGAGATTATGTAGGTCTTGTTGTAGGTAGAATCCTTATCCTTGTCCGGGCTGGTAATCGTCATGATAATCTCGCCGGTATTTATGGCCTGCCCGTCCTTCAATG
>JAAYBT010000003.1 GCA_012730015.1 Clostridiaceae bacterium | reverse complement strand
TCTGCCCTATTTGCCCTAAATAGACTATATTGGAATGCAGCCTGGGTGTCAAGTGACCTATCCTAGCAATGTGGATTTGATGGAAAACTTATCAGGCCATGTGGAAAAGCTGTGGACAAAGGAAAAGAAACTTGCAGTATCCCGTTGGAGTAGATACAAAAAGACCGTCACCATTTGACAGTCTTTTTAGGGCACATTTCCAATTCAGCATATCTTAATACTCATGGACCTTTTTATATTGGCCTTCGGACTTTTCCATGCTGTATTTTTTCCCTTGAGCTTTCATTTGAGAGTCATATGTTGAATCAACAACAATCCATTCTCCGCTTTCACTGTCATAGATTTCATTCCATGCATGATAGCCTGTCACCAGAGGAGAGTAGCCCTTCACCAGCTTGGTCGGAATACCCTGGCTCCTTAGCATAGCCGCCATAAGGGATGAATAGTCATAGCATATACCTGCTCTGCTCTTTAGCGTCTCATCAATGTTTGGGATATAAGTGCCTTCCAATGTCTCAAGCTTGTCATAGTCGTATTCAAAATTGTTTACCATGAACTTGTATATGGCATTTATCTTTTGCCTATCCGTTTTCATTCCCTTTGTGAGCTGGGCTGCCTTCTTTATTGCCTTCATGTCATAGTTCCAGTTGATGTTCTGCACAGAAGCCAGGTAAACACTGTTGTCATTTTCTAAATCCAGCTCTATGGTCTTGGATGAAATGTATTTATATTTTTTACCTTCGGTATTTTCCAGAACACTTACTATATATGTGCCCTCTCCCATCTGAAGAGGAAAATTCTCTATGGTTCCGTCATTTTGCAAATCGTAATTAAGCTTCTTACCGTTTTTCTCTACTAACACCTTAAGCCTGCTGCTTGACCCGGAATCGTAGCCTACCGCAACAACACCGCTTTCAAGCTTAACTGTATCAAACATTGGAGTAGGGGCTGCGCTGGCAACCGATACGCTTGTGATCAGAACGACCGCCGTTATTAACGACACTAAAAGCTTTTTCATAATACTCTTCCCCTTCGGTAGCTGGCTGCCAATTACTGATTCCCTTTGAGAGTCTGTAATAAGGCCCTTTAGCTTTGCGTCTCGGATTTTCATCCGGTTTGCCATTATCGTGATGGAGCTTTATGAGCTTCTCGTGCGGCTTGTCCTTTTTCAAGCCAAATAAAAAACTTCCCTTTCGGTAGCTGGCTGCCAATTACTGATTCCCTTCGGGAGTCTGTAATGAGGCCCTTTAGCTTTGCGTCCCGGTCTTTCGGCCGGTTTGCCGTTTATCGCTGAAAAGCTCAACTTATTTCTCTATTCAATATATACCAATATTCTAGCAGAATAAACAAAATAAATCAAGATATTTTTAAAAATTTGTTTGTCTTTTCCGCCAGCTGGATAATGATGCTTGAGACCCTTTATATCTAAAGGGTCCCAAGCTTTCTCATTCTCTGCATATCAAAGTCTAAATCAAGTCTATCTTATTGTCTTTCTCCTAAGCATAGCACCAAGAGCGGCAATCAGCCCGCCGAGGCCATAGAAGATGCCTGCCGGCATTCCGCCTGTCTTAGGCAGTTCGGTCACATCAGCAGGTGCTGCGGGTGCCTCTTCATCGTCCAGCTCAGTAATCTCAGGCTCTGACGCCGTAGCTTCCGGCGTGGGCTCATCTTCCAGCGTAATTATCTTAGTGAATACTGCTGTAACGCTCTTATTACTGTTCATTATGATCTGATTGGATGCGTTTACTACATCTCCCTGCCAGCCTTCAAACTCCCAGCCTTCTGCAGGAGTAGCCGATAACTGTACAGTAGTTCCGCTTGAATAATTGGAACCCGTTCCCGGTGAAACCGTAC
>JAAYBT010000191.1 GCA_012730015.1 Clostridiaceae bacterium | reverse complement strand
TTACTTACAACAGATTGAATCCTAAAGAAAGATTGCTCAACGAGAGCGAAATAAATAGCTTTGTACAGGAAAAGGAGATTGAACCGGTATTAGTCCAACAAGTAGGAGAATCGTTTACTGCAATAGTATATGAGGATAAGGAATCTAATGAAGAAATGCTTTATTGTCTATATAAAGACAGTAAAGGTGGATTGCAAACACTTAATTATTTGTTCATGCCTTATGTCACACAAGGTACAGATGGAAAAGTCTACATTTCTGGCACCTCCGCTCCCAGTGCCAATATTGAGCCATATCTATCAATTGTCATTAAAGATAGAGAAATATATGAAAACGCCTATAAGGTTACAGTAATATATGATAATGGAAATGAAGAGACAGCACTGTGCAGAGATAACAACAGAGTTATTTTGCCTGCTACCAGGAAATTTTTCTGGCAAAAACCAATATTTAGGGTCATTACTATTTCCGGAATAGATGAAGAGACTCTCTATAAATGCTCTACTTCACCCGACTTATTATAGCTACACAAGCACATCCGTCATATCCGATGCAAGGATGCTATTCTCCGTAACGCTGCAGTCCAGCCCAAGAGTTTTTACACCTGCTTGATGGGCAAACTTAGTGTCTCGGCAAAAGCTGGGTGAGTTACACGACTAGACTCCACACGCTTTACCCCTTTCATCTGGACGATAAACACAATATAGGCGTCATAGCCGGTTTCGATAAAGGCAAACAGTTCATTCAGGTGCTTTACCCTTATCCGAAAGCCCACAAAATTGTGGGCTTTCGGAAATTCAATAAGCAAATTTTTAGTTCGTTTACAGGATTTCCTTATCCCAAAGACATATAGAATTTTCCATTATTTCATGCTTCTCACAGGGTGCATCTCTATATACCCGCGCCATCCCATCGGTGCAAGCTGCATTTTTGGTGCTAGCTCATATGCGTACTGATATCCGTAGACTTCGGGATTAAATTTTTCAATCCTCTCCATACAGAGACCAACTGCATCGCTGAAAAATTCATCATCGTATGGCTCTCCCTGAAATACCAGCAGCTTGCATGGTGTCAGTTCAATGCAATCAAAGCCTTCCGGCATCTGACCATTATAGTCATAAGGGACCTCAACACCGTGTGCGTATATACCCGTCCCTGCAGGTCGCATATTGTCGGGCAGCCACAAGCCGACCGGCTCGTAGAGAGCTTCTTTGATATCACATAAGATATCCCATGGCGCGGACGCATTTTTCTCCCCGCAGCCAAACTCCTCGCAGTAAGCAAAGTAATTGTCTGCTTGTTTACTGCGTCGTAGTATGAGCTTCCGCTTGGGGCGCTCAATAATTTGTGTGAAGATAACCCCTGTTTGTTTTTCCATGACCGATTCCTCCTGTTTCAATTTTTGCCGGTCGAGATAATGGTAAGGAATTAACCATCCGCTTGGAGACGGGTAATCCGCATATTTTTTCGGAGTGATGCCAAAAGCGTTGGAAAATGCCCGTGTAAAGCCTTCATGGCTGTCGAAGACAAAGTCAAATGCAATGTCAAGAACCTTTGGTGTACCGTTTCGCAATGCGTGAGCGGACTCTATCAGTCGTTCGCGGCGTATATACTCAAAGGGAGACAGTCCCATCCGGGCTTTGAACAGCCTGGCTGCATGATATTGCGAATAACCCGCTGCTCTGGCAATGTCACCAGCTGTGATAGCTTGCTGCAAGTGTGATTTAATATAGTTGAGCATTTGATTGACAGCAATATCGTTTCCGTTCCTGGCTTCATCCATCGTCATCTCACCTCCCGACGTAAATATATTAAGAGATTTCGGAGTTACTTTCTTGACTTGAAATGCTATCCTTCTCCACATTCTCGTAAATCATTACTTCCTCCGCTCCTTGCAAAATGAAAAGCCCCTATTAGTATTTAACATACCACAAAAATCGGGTTCCATATCATTCAATTTACATAACACCCCATATTCATTTGCCTGAAATTCTGCTATATTATATGTAATGAGTTGGCGGATTTATCATAGATAAGCCGTATTGGCGGCGTAAATGATAAGACCTAATGATTAAGGACGATAGACGGAGGTAGGAGATTAAATGGACGCAGAGAAATATATTAAGAAAGCACTGGAGCTGGGAGCAGACCATGCTGTGAAATTCAATATAGATGACATTGCCTTTGATCCTAGAACACTGTTGAAGTGCATGTATGGCTGCGGCGATTGGGGTAAGGGCCTCACCTGCCCTTCCAGGCCCGGTTCTCCCGCTCCTTGGGAGTATGAGAAAATATTTAAAAAATATAGCTGGGGGATAATCATCCACTCAAGGGATAAGAAAGTTTCGCAGGATGTTTCCTTTGCCATAGAGAGCCAGGCCTTTGTGGATGGCTACTATTTTGCCTTTTCACTGAGCGACTG
>JAAYBT010000190.1 GCA_012730015.1 Clostridiaceae bacterium | reverse complement strand
GCCTATGGTTTTAGGGTTAAGTGATTAGCATCCTGCTATTCTCGCAGTACAAATACAATCAGCAGCCCATTTGGTTCAGGGATTTAGGTAGTGTTTCTAAACATACTGAAATGTGGTAAGATATATTTACTGTTTCATTTTGGGCTGAGGTATTATGGCAAGAGACCTGAGCTAGATACATGGGGGATGCGCGACGTGTGAAGTGATATATGTCATGTGATGTGGTGCGAGATGTGACATACGAGGCATTACAAATGAGGCATTATAAATGAGACATTACAAATGAGACATTACAAATGAG
Organism: Clostridiaceae bacterium; assembly: GCA_012730015.1. Lineage (GTDB taxonomy): Bacteria > Bacillota > Clostridia > Acetivibrionales > DTU013 > JAAYBT01. Next base: position 2,971 of record JAAYBT010000190.1, on the reverse strand, counting down.
ACATAACTAATGAGATACTATAAAACGAGACGTAAGGCATTGAGAGGACTGTATGAATGAGGATAGGCTGAGCAAACTGGAAGAAATTTTGAAAGAAATGGATAGCGTAGCTGTTGCATTTTCCGGAGGGGTAGATAGTACTTTTTTGCTGAAGGTAGCTGCCGATACTCTTGGTGACCGTGCTATGGCAGTTACAGTAAAGTCCTCTTTCTTCCCTGAGAGAGAATTCAATGAAGCAAATCAATATATAAAAGGGCTTGATGTGCGGCATGTGATTATAAACATAGATGAGCTGGAAATAGAGGGGTTTTCGCAAAATCCTGTAAACAGATGCTATTACTGTAAGAAGGAGCTTTTCCTAAAGATAAAGGACATTGCACGCCGTTATGGCATGAAGGCCGTAGTGGACGGATCAAACATAGACGACTTGGGTGATTATCGGCCCGGACTCCAGGCGCTCAGGGAGCTTGGAATCATGAGCCCTCTCAGAGACGCGGGTCTGACAAAGACTGAAATCAGGAGGCTTTCAAGGGATATGGGGCTTCCTACGTGGGACAAGCCTGCTTTTGCTTGCCTGGCATCGAGAATTCCCTATGGACAGCAGATAAGCAAGGAGAAGCTGAGGATGATAGAGAATGCCGAGAGCACTCTGATGGATCTGGGATTTAAGCAGGTGCGGGTGAGACATCATGGTGAAATAGCGAGAATCGAGGTAGCCCCTGAAGAGCGCAGCAGGTTTTTTGATGTTGAGCTTATGGATATAATAGGTGAAAGGGTCAAGGAAACGGGTTTCAAGTATGTGACTATTGACCTACAGGGTTACAGGACAGGCAGCCTGAATGAAGGTATAGAGGAAAGGTGAAGCTATGGATGCCCAAGCATTGAAAAAGCTACTGGAGAATGTAAAAAGCGGAGAAGTAAGTGTAGACGACGCAGTTTCTGAACTAAAAAAGCTGCCCTTTGAAGACATTGGCTTTGCTAAGGTGGACCACCACCGAAATTTGCGAAATGGCTATCCTGAGGTCATATATTGTCAGGGGAAGACTGTGGAGCAGATTAAGGCAATCGTTGCAAGGCTTATGGAAAGAGACAACAATATCATGGCGACAAGGGCAGGCAGGGAGGTTTACGAGGGAATATTGGAGCTGACCGAGGATGCTGTGTATTATGAAGCGGCAAGAATTGTTGTCATAAAAAAGAGAGAGCTGAAGCTTACTGAGAAAGTAATCGCAGTTGTTACTGCGGGCACTTCAGATATACCGGTGGCAGAGGAAGCGGCTGTAACTGCAGAAACGATGGGCAATACAGTCAACCGCATCTATGATGTGGGAGTAGCAGGTATACATAGGTTGTTGGCAAACCAGGAAGCACTGATGCAAGCTAATGTGCTAATCGTTATAGCCGGTATGGAGGGGGCTCTGGCAAGTGTGGTAGGCGGGCTGGTGGACAAGCCGGTTGTAGCTGTGCCGACCAGTGTTGGATATGGAGCTAACTTTGGCGGGCTTTCAGCGTTGCTGACCATGCTAAACAGCTGCTCAACCGGAATTGGCGTAGTGAACATAGACAATGGATTTGGAGCCGGCTATCTGGCCAGCATGATAAATAAGCTATAAAGTAGGGAGGATACTCCATGAGGATTCTGTATTTTGACTGTTTTTCGGGAATAAGCGGTGATATGACTATAGGAGCACTTTTAGATCTGGGTATCGATAGGGAAATCTTTCTGAGGGAGCTATCCAAGCTTGGGCTTGAGGGCTATAACATTGAAATTCAAACCAAAACAGTAAATGGTATAAGGGGCACGGATGTAAATGTGGTTTTGGCGGCGGACGAGCAGGAGCATGGACACAGGCACAACCACGGTTACGAGCAAGACCACGATCACAGTCACGATCACGACCACAATCACTATCACGACCACGATCACGGACATGACCACAATCACGACCACGGACATGACCACAATCATAGCCATCCGCATGGTGAGCGCGGTCTTGTTGAGATTGAGCAGATTCTCGATCCCAGCGGCTTAAGCGACCGGGTCAAAGCCTTTAGCAAAAAGGTATTTAGGGAAATCGCGGCGGCGGAAGCCAGGGTTCATGGTAAGTCTATTAGCGAGGTCCATTTTCATGAGGTCGGTGCCATTGATTCGATCGTAGACATTGTCGGAACTGCAATATGCCTGGAATTGCTGGGTGTAGAGCAGATTTACAGTTCAGCCCTGCATGATGGGAATGGATTTATACAATGCGCCCATGGCACAATACCCGTTCCGGTACCCGCAGTGATGGAGATGCTTGCAGGCAGCGGCATTCCATTGATATCGGAGGATGTGGATACGGAGCTGGTAACGCCGACAGGAATGGGACTGATAAAGTGCATGGCATCAGGCTTCGGGAGCCGTCCATCAATGATAGTAGAGAGGACAGGCTATGGTCACGGTAAACGCGATATTGGCAGACTAAATGCGCTTAGAGTTATTCTTGGCGATATATATGAGAAGCAGCTTCCGGGGAGGAATGACGAAATCACTGTGCTTGAGACCAATATAGACGATACGGCCGGTGAAATAATGGGCTACACAATGGCCAGACTTATGGATGCCGGTGCTCTCGATGCTTACTACACGCCTATTTACATGAAGAAGAACCGCCCTGCATATTTACTTACAGTGATTGCGAGAACCGGAACAGAGGATGCTTTAGCAGAAATCATTCTAAAGGAAACCTCTACTCTGGGGATTAGAACCAGAACGATGAAGCGTTACTGCATGGATAGACAAACCATTAATATCAGCACTCCCTACGGGGATGCCAGGGTCAAGGTCGCATCAATGGGTGACTTCAAAAAAGCCTCTCCTGAGTATGAGGATTGCAGGAAAATTGCTGAGGACAATGGACTACCGCTGATGAAGGCATATACAATAGTTTCGCAGGATGCGGCAAGGCACCTCGGGATATAGAGCCTTTAT
>JAAYBT010000189.1 GCA_012730015.1 Clostridiaceae bacterium | reverse complement strand
GTTAGGTTAAACCAGACCGGGCAGCAACAGCTTGTCAGATAGAAATCATCCTTAGACTTCACAAGCTGGTTAAACGCAAAGGCTTCCCGGATAGTTAGTATGTCTGCAAACATTGCTACTTCAACCATGTCCGTAAATCCCATTAGCCTCAAGGCTGTTCTTAGCTGCCCAAGTGTTACCTCATCGCCGAACTGGCCGGCAATAGCGGGTGCTACAGCCGCAAACACTGTTGTATTTTGGTCTTTCAGCAGATTAATGAGTGGAAGGAATTCTATTTTATCCGCCAAGGCGCCAAAATCGCAGTTGACGACGCAATCTCCACAGCTCAGACATTTGTTATTGGCAATAACAGGACCCTTACTGCGTCTGTATACCTGCGCTTCATACTTGCAGGCTTCACTACAATCGTCCTTATCACAGAACTGGCAGAGCCCATCAATCTTTGCAATTACCGGCTCTCCCACAGCAGTTGACCTGTTAACAATATCCAGCTCGTCTGTGAAGTCCACATCGCCTCTGGGGTCCTGCCCCATTGCAATTCTGATGTGATCCTTTATGAAAGGCATATCCTGGTCTGACAATTCCAGTTTAGCTCTAAGCTCCGAAGCCAGTCGATTCATGTCATTTACGGTATTGAGCTGCCCAGCCCAATACATTTTTACGAGCTCACCGAATATTTTCATTCTCTTCTCTTGAAAACCTGAAAAACGACTGTTCATATAGAATCGCTCCTAAATACCTTTTGCTGCTTAGTAATCTTATTACTCTAAAAGAGGGTGTATTGTAAGTTCCGATACACCCTCCCTTTTGTTGCCCTACCTCTAGCCTCCAGCCTCCAAACTCCAACCTCTAACCTCTAGATCCTACATTGCTCTCATAAACATCTGAGTCCAATAACATACTCCATTCTTGTTTTTGAATAGTCCGACGCCTATTTCATTGTATGAGCCGCTCATGATATTGCTCCTGTGCCCGGGCGAGTTCATCCAGTCCCTCATTACCTCTGCGGGAGTCCGCTGACCGTATGCAATATTTTCACCGGCAGCCGTGAAACGCAGACCGAAGTTTTCCATCATCTGAAAGGGCGTGCCATAGGTCGGTGAAGTATGACTGAAATAACCCTTGTTGGCCATATCGGCTGACTTGTATCTGGCTACCCGGGATAGCTCCCAATTGATTTTCAGTGGCTGAAGCCCTGCCCTTGACCGCTCCACATTGACGAGACGAACAACCTCGTTTTCCTGTGCTGTCGTGGTGACCGTTGGTATAGTAAGCTTTTGTCCGGGGTAGATTAGCGCAGGATTCTTGATTTGCGGATTAGCGGCAATTATTTCGCTCAATCCGACCTGGTGCTTTACGGCTATTTTCCACATACTGTCGCCACTTTTTACTGTATAGGTGGATTGAGCAAATACTGATGTGGAAAACAGAATTACAAATATTAATATCAGGATTATTCTCTTCTTCATATTAGTCTCCATTCCACCGCCCTTGCAAGCGGTACAAATAGTCATTAATTTTGTGTGTAATTTATCACTTCCTTACGATATCATTTGACATATACAAAGGAAAAATGCTGGAAATATAGATCATGCCTGTAAATTCATAGATTGCATAAAAGGTGCTATATGGACTTGACTCTCTTTTACATCACGGTGTGCAAATTTTTCGCTTCTGGGCAATTATTTGAACAAACACAGGGTAATATGCAAGTTTAGTTTACATAACACGGGAGCTGACTGCATTACTGAGCCAAATAACTAAAAACCAAACAATTGTCTGGCCATAACTGGAATTTTTGCTCATATTTCCTCGAGAGCTAAAAAGAAAGGCAGGCAGATTGCAAAACTTTGTTTCATGTAAAACTTGACTTTAAAAAATCTTTATTGAATAATTAATACAGTGAAATAATTACCGGGGGATTGATACAGATGACAAAGGGTAAGAAGCCTGAAGTGTACGGAAACGAGAGCATATCTTCTTTGAAGGGAGCCGACAGAGTCCGGCTGAGACCAAGTGTCATATTCGGCTCTGATGGACTCGAGGGCTGCCAGCATTCTTTTTTCGAGATACTTTCTAATTCAATAGATGAAGCGCGTGAGGGCTACGGAAACAAGATTGAGATTACGCGTCATAGCGATCATTCCATTACCGTTAAGGACTATGGCCGCGGTGTTCCTGTCGATTTCAACTCGAAGGAAGACCGTTACAATTGGGAGCTTGTCTATTGCGAGCTATATGCCGGCGGCAAATATCAGAACAATTCCGGCGAAAACTACGAATTCAGTCTGGGTCTTAACGGACTTGGCAGCTGTGCGACTCAATACAGCTCGGAATATATGGAGGTTACGGTCTGTAGAGATGGCTACATGTATGAGCTTCAGTTTAAAAAGGGTGAAAACGTAGGCGGATTAGTTAAGAAAAAGTGCAAATACGAGCATACCGGGACTACCCAAAAATGGAAGCCCGATATCGAGGTTTTTACTGATATTGATATACCGCTTGAATACTTTACTACTACCCTAAAAAAGCAGGCAGTTGTCAATGCTGGCTTGAGGTTCTTGCTGACAGATGAAGCGAGCGGTGAGACACATGAATTCTGTTACGAGAATGGCATAGAGGACTATATTAAGGAGATTAGCGGCGACAAGAGCTTTACAGGCATACAGTATTATGAATCCTCAGCTAAGGGGAAGGACCGGGATGACAAGCCGGAGTATAGAGTTAAGATGCAGATTGCCTTTTGCTTTAATAATGAAGTTAATCTGCTGGAGTACTACCACAATTCAAGCTTTCTAGAATATGGCGGTTCTCCGGACCGTGCAGTCAGGGCGGCTTTTGTCAATGAGTTGGATAAGTACATAAAAAGCAATGGCAAGTATAACAAGGATGAGGCCAAAATAACCTTCACCGATGTACAGGACAGCCTTGTGCTGGTGACAAACTCCTTTTCAACCATAACCAGCTATGAGAATCAGACCAAGAAATCCATTAACAACAAATTCATACAGGAGGCCATGACTGATTTTCTAAAGCAACAGCTGGAGATTTATTTGATAGAAAATAAGATGGAAAGTGATAAGATTATTGAGCAGATACTTGTCAACAAGCGCAGCCGTGAAACCGCAGAGAAGACCAGGATTAACATAAAGAAGAAGCTTGGTGGCACCATCGATATGGCCAACAGAGTAAAAAAGTTTGTTGACTGTCGGACAAAGGACGTCAGCAGGCGAGAGCTCTACATAGTGGAGGGCGATTCTGCGCTGGGATCGTGCAAGATGGGAAGGGACGCGGATTTCCAGGCAATTATGCCTGTAAGAGGCAAAATATTGAATTGCCTTAAGGCTGATTATGACGGCATATTCAAGAATGAAATCATTATTGATCTTTTGAAGGTATTGGGCTGCGGTGTGGAGATAAAGTCTAAGCACAACAAGGATCTGAGCACCTTTGACATGGACAACCTTAAATGGAACAAGGTTATCATATGTACTGATGCGGATGTGGACGGATTTCAGATCAGAACACTGATTTTGGCAATGCTTTATCGGCTCGTCCCCACCTTAATTCAGGAGGAAAAGGTATTCATCGCCGAGTCGCCCCTGTTTGAAATAAACAGTAAGGGCAAGACCTATTTTGCCTACACGGAAAGAGAAAAGGCGGATATACTTGCGAGGATCGGGGATAGCAAATATACAATACAACGCTCCAAGGGGCTTGGCGAGAATGAGCCTGAAATGATGTGGCTGACAACGATGAGCCCTGAGACCAGAAGGCTGATTAAAATTGAGCCGGACGATTTTGAGATAACAGAGCAGACCTTTGACATGCTGCTGGGCGACAATCTACAGGGCAGGAAGAGCTACATTGAGGAGAATGGGGCGAGCTTCCTGGACATGATCGACGTAAGCTGAGTAATTTTTGGATACCGTCAGCGGTGTTCGTGGAAGGGGGAGCATACTGTAGGTGCTTGGAAGCAAAACCGGAATAAATGCTGCTGCCGGTACACGAAAAATTACTAAGCTGATGCAAAACGACTAGAAAGAGGAAAATTATGCCTGATAACAATTTTGTTTCACAAAAAATACCAGACACGCTTATACAAAACTACATGCCCTATGCAATGAGTGTCATAGTATCACGAGCTATTCCAGAAATCGATGGATTCAAGCCGTCGCACAGAAAGCTTCTGTACACCATGTATAAAATGGGGCTGCTTACGGGCAACAGGACAAAATCGGCTAATGTGGTCGGACAGACCATGAAACTGAATCCTCATGGTGATTTAGCCATATATGAGACAATGGTCAGGTTAACGAGAGGAAACGGCGCCCTGCTGCATGCATATGTAGATTCTAAGGGAAATATGGGTAAGCAATACTCCAGAGATATGCACTTTGCCGCCGCTCGTTATACAGAGGTCAAGCTGGAAAAAATTTGTGAGGAGTTATTTCGCGATCTTGAAAAGGACGCGGTAGATTTTGTTGACAATTATGATGGGACACTAAAGGAGCCCACCTTGTTTCCGGCTGCATTTCCAAGCGTTTTGGTCAATGCCAATCAGGGAATTGCGGTTGGCATGGCCAGCAACCTTTGCAGCTTCAACCTGAAGGAGATTTGTGATGCCACGATTGCATATATCAAGGATGAAAATGTTGATTTGATCCAATACATAAAGGCGCCGGATTTTTCGACGGGCGGATGCCTGATATATAACGAGAGAGAAATACGGGAGATATTCGAAACAGGCCGTGGAAGCTTTAAGGTAAGAGCAAGATACAACTATGACAAGAAGAACAGCTGCATTGAAATAGTCGAAATTCCCTATACGACATCGGCTGAAGCCATTATTGATTCAATCATAAATTTGGTCAAGGGCGGGAAGATAAAAGATATTTCTGATGTTAGAGATGAGACGGATTTAGATGGACTAAAAATCACCCTTGATATCAGGAAAAGTGCCGACCCCGATGTTATCATGAACAAATTGTTTAAAATGACGGCTCTTGAGGATTCCTTCAACTGCAATTTCAACATACTTGTGGGTGGCATTCCAAGGGTTATGGGCATTAAAACCATACTTGAGGAATGGCTGAGATTCCGAATTGAATGTATAAAAAGGCAGACTCGGTTTGATATTAACAAAAAAGAAGAGAAGCTTCATTTGCTTGTGGGTTTACGGAAAATTTTACTGGACATAGACAAGGCTGTTGCCATTATTCGCAGTACCGAACACGAGTCGCAGGTTGTGCCGAATTTAATGGAGGGCTTTGAGATTGACAAGATTCAAGCAGACTTCATTGCAGAGATTAAGCTTCGCAATCTCAACAGGGAATATATCCTGAACAGGGTTGCAGAAGTGGATGAGCTGGAAAAAGAAATCGCTGATTTGAAGGATGTTTACGGCAATGAAAAGCGAATCCTGAAGATTATTATAAAACAGCTTGGCGAGGTCTCGAAAAAGCATGCTCAGCCCAGAAGGACTGAGATTATGCTTGAGAAACATGTTGAGGTTATCTCTGAAGAGAAAATGATAGACGATTACAACCTTAAGCTTTTCCTTACGGAGCAAAACTATCTTAAGAAGATTTCGCTCGTTTCACTCAGAGCCAGCTCGGAGCATAAGCTTAAGGACGATGATAAGATATGCCAGGAGCTTGAGACCCACAATAAGGCGGAGCTGCTGCTCTTCTCCAACAGGCAGACGGTTTATAAGCTGCGTATTTATGATATCCCCGACTGCAAGGCAAGTGTGCTCGGCGAGTATTTGACAAACCTGCTTCAGCTATCTGAGGGAGAAAGAATACTCTACATGATCGCGACGGACGATTACTCAGGTTGGGTTCTGTTTTCCTTTGAGAACGGCAAATGTGCAAAAATTGAACTTGAGAGCTATATGACTAAGACTAACAGGAAGAAGCTGGCCAATGCCTACTCCGATCGCTCAGCGCTGGTTGATATCAAATACCTTGAAGCCGACACGGAGTTTGTTGTCCGAAGTGACATTGATAAAATCCTCATTTTCAATACGGAATATATTAATCCCAAGGGCACCCGCAATTCACAGGGAGTGCAGGTGATGAAGCAAAAGAAGGGTAGTAGGATGTGTTCTGTTAACACGATTGAGGAAACAGGAATTAGGAACCCTGATTATTATCGGGTCAAAAGCATCCCGGCAGTTGGCTACTATTTGAAGGAGGAAGATGTGGCAGACAATCAAATGACATTACCAATTGATGAGTGATAAAGAGCAGATGAGCTTGATGTCAGGACAAGACATATTGCAATTTACTTCGTAGAGTATGATGGAAGGCTTAGTCGGCGCAAAAGGTAGAAATGCCGAAGTTGAAGGGCGAGATTTGACAAATGCAGGAGGAACAGACCTTTGGACATCGAGCAAAATCAGACAGATAAGAACGAGAAAGACTTAGTGAATAAGAAAGTCCTAGATAAGAAAGAAGAAGCCCCGGACAAGAAAGAAAAAGTTGTTGAGAAACGTAGGCTAGTGTTTTATATTGCTCTCATTACAGTATTTATCGGCATATTAGTTTATCTGGGAATCAAGCTGGGACCTAAGATTACTGAGCTGGCTAAAAACCCCGAAAAACTGCACCGGCTGCTCAATTCATTTGGCTGGAAGGGCGTTCTGGTGTTTATCGGGATACAGATACTGCAGGTCCTGGTGGCAGCTATTCCGGGAGAAATTGTCCAAATCGCAGGTGGATATATCTACGGAACATGGCTAGGTACTTTGTACTCACTGATTGGAATTTTGATTGGCTCAATATTGGTTTTTTTCATAGTGCGACTTTTGGGCTACCCTCTTGTCAGGCTAGTTGCATCAGAGGCCCAAATAGAAAAGTTTAATTCAATCTTCGGCAGCGCAAAAAGTGAGGCTGCTGCTTTTATTCTCTTCCTTATTCCGGGAATACCAAAGGACATTCTAACATATATAGCGGGCGTTACTCCCGTAAAGCCACTTCGATTTTTTATCGTTATTATGATAGGCAGATTTCCGGCACTCTTGGCTTCATCCTACATTGGCCACGGGACACAAATGGGCAATTACCTTGTTGTAATCATATTGTGCGTGGCCGCAGTAGTATTGTTCCTGGTCGGGTTGCTTTTAAAGGACAGGATTATCGAGAAAATTCACCGGTTTTCCCTGAGACGGAAAATGTAATCAAATCCTGGTCCCCTGACTGTTGAAAAACTCGTTATATAATGCGCACACGGCTTTGTCGCTTTCGCCCGCCCTGACGCCGAATATCATGCTGACCTCAGAGGGACCCTGACTTATCATCTCAAGATTAATCCCTGCCTTAGCCAATGAGGTGGAAGCTCTAGCGGTTATACCACGGGTGTTGCGCATTCCTTCGCCGACAATAACTACGAGGGCCAGATTCCTGACCACTGATACATCATCAACGGCCAGCTCTTTCTTAATGCGCTCAACGATTCTCTTTTCCATTTGCTCATCCAGGAAGTTCTGCTTTATTATGATTGACATATTGTCGATTCCTGAGGGCATGTGGTCAAAGGAAATGTGTTCATCCTCAAGGATTTGCAAGACCCTGCGACCAAAACCAACCTCACGGTTCATCAAATATTTACTAATGTAAATGAAGCAAAAACCGTCATGGCTGGCAATTCCCACTACGGGCTCTTTAATGTAGCTGCGTTCAGGTACAATAGTGGTTCCCGGGGCAGAAGGATTGTTGGTATTCTTTACACACACGGGGATGCCTCTGTTGTAAACAGGCACAAGGGCTTCTTCGTGGAAGACACTGAAGCCTGCATAGGAAAGCTCTCGCATCTCTCTGTATGTCAGCTCACGAATGGGTTTTGGAGAGTTAATCAGATTGGGGTTGACGGAATAAATATTATCCACATCCGTAAAGTTTTCATACAAATCTGCATTAACAGCCGCTGCCACGATTGAGCCGCTGATGTCGGAACCGCCTCTTGGTAGTGTCACAACATCGCCCTTTAGAGAATGCCCGAAAAAGCCCGGAAATATGGTGATGCCACTGTAATCAGACAGTGATTTCAAATTATCATAAGCCTTAGGAAGCACCTGGGCATTTCCGTATTCATCATTCAGGAGTAACCCGGCTTCGCCTGGATTGACATAGCGTGCATCTACTCCGGTGCTTTGAAGGTATGCGGCTACCAGCTTTGCGCAATTGTCTTCGCCTGCGGCCTTCAGGCAGTCCATATATTTGCCCTTATCGCTTTTATCTGAATCCACACGAGCCCTTAAGTCATCTGCGATTTCCTCTATCACCCGATCAGAAACATTAAGCTCAGACGCTATTTCTGCAAATCTGTCAACTAAAGCCTGCAATTCGCTATCGGCATTTCCCTTTTCAAGGCCAGCGTTGGCACAGGCAATCAGCATGTCAGTGACCTTAACATCATCTTTAAACCTTTTACCGGGCGCAGATACAATGACTATTCTGCGCTCAGGATCAGATGTGACGATAGAACAAACCTTTTTTATTTGATTGGCAGATGCCAGTGATGTTCCTCCAAATTTTGCAACTTTCATTTAGCTGTCCTCCAAAACCTATATTTCATACTATTATCACACCAGTAGAATGGGTCTGTCAATAAAAAAGTTAGCACAGGCTTTTACCGCCAGCTGATTACATACACAGATTTTATTAAGAACTTTTTGATTATAGCTTATGAAGAATATAGGCTCGTGAATTTACCGCACTGTGGCAGAACATTTGTTTGATTTCTTGCATGCATGTGCTATAATTATAGAAGCTATTTTGTAGTGGTTTACGGTGGTTGCTTTATAGTGGTTGATATATTGGCTTGTAGTGGTTGATATGTAGTGGTTTGTAACCGTTTTTTACAGAGGTTATCTATTGAGGTAATCTACGGATGTTATTCACAGAGCTTATTGACTAAGATATTGTTTTGAGTGGAAGACTCATGATGGAGGGTTTATGGCGGATTTTAAGCTAGTTTCCGATTACAAGATGCGGGGAGATCAGCCGGAAGCGGTGGATCAACTGGTCAAAGGACTGAATAGAGGATACAGGCATCAGACCTTGCTGGGCGTTACCGGCTCCGGTAAGACCTTTACTGTAGCGAATGTCATTGAGCGGGTTCAGAGGCCCACTTTAGTTATAGCGCATAATAAAACGCTGGCTGCCCAGCTGTGCAGTGAGTTTAAGGAATTCTTCCCGGACAACTCTGTGGAGTATTTTGTAAGCTATTATGATTATTTTCAGCCCGAGGCTTATATTGCGTCAACGGATACCTATATTGAAAAGGACTCCTCAATTAATGACGAAATCGACAAGCTCAGACATTCAGCTACGGCAGCACTGTTTGAGCGCCGGGATGTGATTATTGTCGCCAGTGTTTCATGCATCTATGGCCTTGGCGACCCCGAGGATTATACAGAGCTTATGATTTCGCTCAGGCCCGGCATGCGTAAGGATAGGGACGAGGTCATAAGGCGGCTTGTTGATATACAATACGAGCGAAATGAAATTGACTTCAAGCGAGGCAAATTCAGGGTCAGGGGCGATGTGCTGGAAATATTTCCGCCGGATTCTTCGGAGCGTGTTCTGAGGGTGGAGTTCTTCGGAGATGAAATAGAAAGAATATCCGAGGTCGACTATTTGACCGGTGAAATACTGGGGCACAGAACTCATACAGCGATTTTCCCTGCTAACCATTACGCCACTACCGGCGAAAAGATGCTCCGCTCCATTACCACAATCGAGCAGGAATTGCAGGAGAGGCTTAAGGAGCTGAGGGATCAGGACAAGCTGCTGGAAGCCCAGAGGCTTGAGCAAAGGACAAATTACGACCTGGAAATGCTCCAGGAGATTGGATTCTGCCAGGGCATTGAGAACTACTCCCGACACATCAGCGGCAGAGCTCCGGGCAGTCCGCCCTATACCCTTATAGACTATTTCCCAGAGGATCTTCTTGTGGTTATTGATGAATCGCATGTTACTGTCCCGCAGATAGGAGCCATGTACAATGGTGACAGGGCTAGGAAGGAATCCCTTGTGGAATATGGTTTCAGGCTGCCCTCTGCATTTGACAACAGGCCCCTGCGTTTCGAAGAGTTCGAAAAGAAGGTGAAGCAGGCCATTTATGTCAGCGCGACCCCCGGTAAATACGAAAACCAGCATTCGCAACAGATTGCTGAGCAAATCATCAGACCGACAGGGCTTATCGATCCTGAGGTCATGGTGCGGCCGGTGAAGGGTCAGATTGATGATTTGATCGGCGAGATAAGCAAGCGTGTCGAAAAGAAGCAGAGGGTGCTGGTTACGACGCTTACTAAGAAAATGGCAGAGGACCTGACTGCCTATTTAAAGGATATGGAGTTCAAGGTTGAGTATTTGCATTCAGATGTTGAGACGCTGGACAGGGTTGATATTATCAGAAATCTGAGACTTGGTGTTTTCGATGTATTGGTGGGTATCAATCTGCTTAGAGAAGGCCTTGACCTTCCCGAGGTGACACTGGTGGCGATATTGGATGCCGACAAGGAAGGCTTCCTTCGCTCCACAACTTCGTTAATCCAGACTATCGGAAGAGCAGCCAGAAATGTTGATGGGACTGTCATTATGTATGCGGATACCATAACGGACTCTATGCAGAATGCTATTAGTGAAACAAACAGAAGAAGAAAGATACAGATGGATTACAATGAGAAACACGCAATTACGCCGGCTTCTATACAAAAGGCCGTCAGAGAGAATTTGGAGACCCTGAAGGTGGCGGAGGAGGATAGTCAGTACTCATTAACACAGAGCATTGAGCAGTTGAATGAGGCAGATATGCTTGAGCTGATGAATAAACTGGAGAAGGAAATGAAGGAAGCGGCAAGAGACCTGCAGTTTGAAAGGGCAGCGTCCCTTAGAGATAAGCTGCTTGAAGTAAAAAGAATGATGAAATAGAGTCAAGCCAGGCTGTGTCAAGCTAAAGCAAATCAAGTAAGTAAAGCAAATCGAGTTAGCTGGGCTAAAGTATTTTAAGCCAAAGCGGTCCAAGCCAAAGTGGTCCAAGCCAAAGTGGTTCAAGCCAAAGCGGTCCAAGCCAAAGCGGTCCAAGCCAAAGCGACAAATTGGCTGGTATCAATTTATTGGAATTGGTAGTTTAATTCTTCAAATATGCCGATATAATTGGAATTGGATGGTACCATTTTAATTATATAGTGAAGGCAGATGAAGAGATCATGGATCTGAAAATTAACAGAGAGAGCACGATTCCAATCTATCTACAGATTAGCAAGGGCATTAGGGACTTAATACTGAACGGCCTGCTGCCGGCAGGCTATAGACTGCCCCCGGAAAGAAAGCTGGCAGAGGAGCTGCAGGTGAATAGAAGCACGGTTCTCAATGCCTATAGAGAATTAAAGGCCGATGGATTGGTTGATTCACATGTTGGAAGAGGCACCGAGGTATCACAAGGCGAATTCATCGACGACGGTGACAATGACAGTCCACAAGTGGCTGAAGGTCCGGTCATACATCCAATGCCATGGGAGCAGCTTTTTTGTGAAGCCACCTTGCGCATGCAGGATACGACGGTCCGTGATCTTCTCAGGATGGCAGGTAGAGAGGATATGATATTGTTTGCAGCCGGGGTTACCGTTCCGGGAATCGACTCTCTTGATGCGCTTGAAAGAATACAAGCCGATGTGCTGAAGAGCCATGGGCATAGAACAGTACAGCACCAGCCCACGGAGGGTTTCTATCCTTTGAGGGAAAGCATCAGCCAGTTGATGAAAAAAAGAGGAATCACGGCTTCTGCAGAGGATACCATGGTTTTATCGGGCTCACAGCAGGGACTTGATTTGATAGCCAGGGCCTTCCTTGACCCCGGTGATATTGTATTTGTCGAAGAACCCACCTTCTTTAGTGCAATCCATATCTTTAAGGCAGCAGGGGCCAGGATCATTGGAATACCAATTGATAAGGATGGTATGCGAACAGATGTCCTTGACATGATGCTAAAGAGGTTCAAGCCTAAAATAATTTACACAATTCCGGATTTTCAAAACCCATCTGGCGCAGTCATGAGTTTGGAAAGGCGTAAGGAGCTGCTGTCTTTAGCGCATAGAAACCAGATTATTATTCTGGAGGATGACCCATATGGCTTGCTTCGCTATGAGGGTAGGCCATTGCCGGCCCTAAAAGCGCTGGATGGCTATGGGAATGTTCTGTATCTAAGCACATTTTCCAAGCTTCTTTTTCCTGGCTTTAGGGTGGGCTGGGTTTCGGCTCCCAGGGAGGTTTTGCACCGCCTGACTATTATGAAGCAGACGGCTGATTTGCATACAAGCAGTCTGCCTCAGCTGATATTTGACCATTTTTTACGAGAAAACCTGCTTGATGAACATCTGGAAAAGGCAAATAAGGAGAATTGCAGAAGAAGAGATATGCTTTTGGCGGAGCTTAGGGATGCCAATCTTGATGCAATGAGCTGGAATGAGCCCCAGGGTGGCTTATACCTGTGGTGCAGGCTGCCTGATGGGATGCTGCAGACCAGGCTTCTTGCCCGTGCCGTCGAGAACGGAGTATCATTTGTGCCCGGCAATACCTTCTACTCAGTTAATCCCACCGGAAACTATATAAGGCTCAATTTTACATATCCTAATCCCTCGCAAATAAGGGAGGGCGTCAGAAGGTTCGCTGAGGCCTACCATGATACCCAGAGGGAGCAAAAGCACTATAGTGGGGCTGCACAAATATCGCTGGGACCGATATTGTAGCTAAAAATAAGAGAACTGTCTCCCAGTTCCCCTAATTGGGGAAAAGCTATTTATCAATCAGAAGAGGTGTTGTTATGATAGAGTTTGCAAGAAGAATGGAGAAGGTAAGGGCTTCCGATATAAGAGAGCTTCTAAAGATTACTGATAAGCCCGGGATGATATCGTTTGCAGGCGGCTTACCCGCTCCGGAGCTGTTCCCTGTCGAAAGGCTGAAGGGTATTACGCAAAAGGTGCTGGAAACATCAGGCGCAGAGGCTTTGCAGTATGCCGCTACAGAGGGATTTACGCCATTGAGGCAGAAAATTGCCGACAGAATGAATAAAAGATATGGTACGAGAGTAGCACAGCGGAATATCCTGATAACCAGCGGCGCACAGCAGGGCTTAGATTTTACAGGCAAGATATTCCTTAATGAGGGAGATGTTGTTCTATGTGAAAGTCCAACCTATCTGGGAGCCATAAATGCCTTTAATGCATACGGACCGGCCATGCTCGAGGTACCCACAGACGATGAGGGAATGCTGCCTGATCAACTGGAAAGGATACTAAACACGGTAGAAAACATTAAGATGATTTACACAATCCCGGATTTTCAAAATCCAAGTGGGCGCCGATGGTCTCTGGAACGCCGTATTAAATTCATGGAAATTGTACACAAAAGAGACATTCCGGTTTTGGAGGATGCTCCTTATAGCGAATTGTGCTTTGAAGGCAAAATGCTGCCTTCGCTTAAATCCCTTGATAGGGATGGCTGTGTGATTTATCTTGGAACCTTCTCCAAGGTATTTTGCCCCGGAATGAGAATTGGCTGGGTGGCGGCAGATGAGAAATTTCTTGAAAAATATGTGCTTGTCAAGCAGGGGGCTGATTTGCACTCCGCAAACATTACCCAGAGAAACATATCTATGTATATGGACACCTATGACCTGGATGAGGACATTGAGAAAATATGCGCCGTCTACAAGGGCAGAAGAGATGCGATGCATAGCGCAATTGCTGAGGAATTTCCTAAGGGGACCAAATGTACGCATCCCAATGGCGGGTTGTTTACATGGGTGGAGCTGGATGGGGATATTGATACCAGAGAGCTGCTTGTGGAGTGCCTGGTGAACAATGTTGCTTTTGTGCCCGGGGATTCCTTCTTCCCGAACGGGGGAGGAAGGAATACAATGAGGCTCAATTACTCGAACATGCCCGAAGACAAGATTTCTGAAGGGATCAGTGTGCTTGCGCAAATCATTGACCGTAAGGGACATTAAAAAATCGAACAAATGTTTGCGATTTCTATAGCTTTTTTCTTTTGCATTATGTATAATATGAAAAGGACAGTTTCACAGAGTATGTACTG
>JAAYBT010000188.1 GCA_012730015.1 Clostridiaceae bacterium | reverse complement strand
GGATTGGCGACGATATCATGCAGACTCGTTATTTACAGGTTATGGAGTATACAAAGCCTGTCTACAAGATAGAGATTGACCGGGATAGGGATTTCATGTATGCCTGGGAGAGTGTCAATTTTGATATACTTACATCCTTCTACGAGGGTACTCCGGTATCCGGTGTCGATCTAAATTACTACTATTCTGTTTCATGGGGTACGAATGAAAACGGTATATTGAAAAGTAATGATGCAGGAGCTTCAAGCATTTCAATACAACCATCTACCTCGGAAGAGGGATGGAGACCGATCACTCTCAGCCTTGATGTTAGTAACAGCGAAGCAGAGGAACGAGAGATTCGCCAAGGAAGCTATGTTACGGTTTTCCCCAAGGATACTATGATTACGACGGAATCGAAGATAGAGAACCAAACAGCTACAATAGATTTCCAGACAAACAGAATCGATCTTACCAGGCTTGAGGGCAAGAACTCGGGATACTATTCCTATGATGACTATACAGGAGCCTCCGTTGATATTCCGGTTACTGTAAAGCTCTATGAACGATACTATGAAAGCAGGATAACCGGCAATTACTATGATTATATCAACAAGGTGACGCAAAATACATACGATTATTACGAGGTCAATAATCAGATTAACGAGTATAGCTTCAACACTGCTAATGGCAAGTACCAAATTCAGTTTAACACCGAGAAGGACAAAAACTATTATGCGGAAATTTACACAGCAGACTCACAGAACCGCCCCATCAAGGAAACCACACATATCTACAACTGGGACTATATATACCCTTACAATAGTAGTACCTACACCCTGACGTCGAAAAATACGGATAACTCCATGGAGCTGGGTGAATCTGCCTCTGTTGAAGTTAAATACTCTGGTGAGCAACCCCTTGATAAGGAAAAAGGTAGTTACTTGTTCATTCGTCTGCAAAATGGAATACTTGATTATAGGACATCGGCTGATCCTGCATATAGTTTCAGCTACGATGAAAAGCTCGTACCAAATATGTATCTCAAAGCAATATGCTTCGATGGAAGTGACATATACGATGCAGGTATCCAGGAATACTGGTATGACAGCTCAGCTAAGAAGCTGGATATCAGTGTTAAGACGGATAAGGACAGCTACAAGCCCGCAGATACTGTCAAGCTCAGCCTTGAGGTAAAAGATTCCACTAACAAGCCTGTAGGCGCTGAGCTTAATATCAGCGTAGTTGATGAGGCCTTCTTTGCCATGGCTCAGCAGTCTGTAGATCTGTTATCCTCCATCTATGGGCCGAGGATTTCGTCGGGCATACTGACCGAGTATTTCTCCTATGTGCCCGCAGGCGCTGCAAATGGTTCGCCTATGGCTGAAATGGGAGAAGGCGGCGATGGTTATGTAAGAACTGATTTCAAGGACAGTGCCATGTTTGCGACCGTGAAGACCGACCAGTCCGGTAAGGCTGAGGTCAGCTTCAAGCTTCCTGACAACCTTACCTCCTGGAGAGTCACCTACCAGGCTATTTCAAGTGATTTGCATGCCGGCAGCGGCCGGATCAATATCTCCTCAAAGATACCCTTCTTTGTTGATACCATATTCAATAAGTATTTTATCACGGGAGATAATCCGTCCATATTGCTGAGGTCTTATGGAACTCAGCTGGCAAAGGGTGCAAATGTGGATTACAAGGTTACCCTAACTAAGGATGACGGAACATCCAAATCCTTTAGCGTATCAGGGGCTGCAAACACGCCCGTTCAGGTGCAGCTTGGTTCTCTCTCGGCCGGCAACTACACTATAAAGACCGAGGCCACCGATGGGAAACTTAAGGATGCTGTGGAGCGTAGCTTTAGGGTGTCCGACAGCTTGCTCGAGACCTCTGTTACTGACCATATAAGCCTATCCGAAGACGCTGTTATCTCAAGTAACACTAAGGGCTTGACCAGTGTAGTATTCTATGGCGAGGACTCCTCCCTGCTCTACAATGAATTGCACTCGCTATATTGGACCTGGGGACAAAGACTGGATCAGAAGCTGGCTCGCCGCCTGTCCGGTAAGCTTCTGCAGAATTATTTCAACGAGGAGCTCTACTTCGATGAAGAATATGATATAAAGCAGCATCAAATAGACGATGGCGGGCTCGCTCTGCTTACCTATGATAGCAGCAACCCTGCGCTGTCTGCAAAGATGGCATCACTTGCAGCAGATGACATAGACAAAAATGCTCTTGCAAAATATTTCGAAGACCTGCTTGAAAATGAAGAAACGACTGCTGAGGATGCTGCTTACTGCTTCTGGGGACTTGCAGCATTGAAGGAGCCTGTGCTGTTGGATATTCGCTCAATACTTGAAGCAGACGACCTTACCCCCTATATCAGATTGGTTCTTGGCACTGCATTGGCGGAGATTGGCGACTATGAGGGTGCAAAAGAAATTTACACCGAAGCCGTGAAAAGCTCCGGCACAATCACCGATACTCTTGCCTGGCTTGAGACCGGTACAAGGGATGAGAGTATTGACTCTACGGCCTTGTGCTCACTAATCGCTCTGAAGACAAACCAGCCCGAAAAGGTGAAGTTTTTCAACTATATAAAATCAAATTCAACATCGGAGCTTTTGGTCAATCTTGAGCGAATGATTTTTGTTTCAAACTATATCAAGGGGGCAAGCCTAAGCAACAGCTTCAGCTATGAGCTTGACGGCGTACGAAAACAGGTTGAGCTGCAAAAGGGCGGCAGCTTCAGGTTGGACTTAACCCCGGAGAAGCTTGCCTCCCTTAAGTTTAGCAATATACAGGGCAAGGTTCAGGCAACTGTTTCATATGTGGCACCGGTAAGTAAGATACGTAAAACTGAGGGTAATGTCATTTCCATTGAACGTTCCTACAGCCTAAATGGCGGATCGGCTTCATCAATTAGCCGCTCAGATACGGTTAAGGTAACGATTACACCCAGCTTCGGGGCAACAGCTCCTGATGGCTATTATGAAATCACCGACATTCTGCCTGCAGGCTTAAGATTTGATCGTCCTGAATACACCTACGGCAACGGCGCCTGGTGGTGGCCTGATGAGGTTAGCGGTCAAAAGGTTGTCTTTGGCCTTTACTATAACAAGGAGGACTATAAAGACACCAGTATCACCTATTATGCAAGAGCTGTTTCCGAAGGCGCCTATACAGCCGATAACGCAGCTATACGCCACACAGACAAGGATATATACGACTTCACTCAAAGAGAACAGATTACCATTGGCAAGTAGGAGGATGAGCATGGCAAAGCGCGGTTCAGGAAAAATAATTATTACGGCTGTAGCCGTGCTTTGCCTTTTTACAGTGATAGTAGTTGTCCTCTCGGGCGCAGGAAAGATTGGCATAGCATCTAGGGAGCCCTCGGACTCAGCCGTGGCTCCATCACAGCTAACAGAGGCTGAAGGTATACAGTTGCCTGTTTCAGACTCTCCCAACAAGACTGTTGAACCGCAGATCAACACGGGCAAGACTACAGCTAAGAATACGCCACCAGCCAAGGCTAAGCCAGACGACACCCCGCAAGCAGACCTCGGTAAATCCAGCTACCGCTCTACATCGACACTTCGCTGCATACACTATTCCGAAAAGGAGTTCCTCGACTCGGTTTTGGCAGCTGCAAATGCTGACCGGGCTGCTCCTTATAATGATTCCACTGATGCAAGTGCCGAATCCGAATACTTACAGGCTTCCGGGGAAATTGTCGGGGGCATTGTCCCCCATCATCTCCTTGCGGCCAACATAATTGCGGAGTTCTTTTCTGTACTGGCTCAAGAGCCACCTGACACGCTTGTGGTAATTGGGCCAAACCACAGGCGCATAGGACATAACGGACTACACACATCAACCCTCGATTGGGTGACACCCTTCGGTGTTTTGGAGACAGACAGCAGGCTTACTACAGGCCTTATGGAAGAGCTGAAAGCGTCTCAAAACGATGTCCTGATGGAGTTGGAGCATTCCATTTCCTCTCTGGTACCATACATCAAGTATTACCTGCCGGAAACCAAAATCGTTCCAATACTTCTTCATGGCAACTATTCTCTGGACGACTCAAGGAAGCTTGGTGAGTGTATTTCACAGGCAGCAAAGGACGATGAAGGAATTGTGATAATCGCTTCAATCGACTTCTCCCACTACCTTGATACGGACACAGCAGACAGGATGGATGAAATTACATTGAAGGCGATTGAATCCCGCGACACATTGGCCCTTATCAAAATGAACAATGACAATCTGGATTCACCCCCATCCATTCTAACACTTTTAAGCGCAATGGATGACATCGGCGCTGTTGGTCCTGATGTAATAGGGCACGACAACTCCTATGGTATCACAGGCACTAGTGCCGACTATACCACAAGCTACTACACAATGCTTTTTAGGCGATGATTCCTTAACCTGCATGCTTCAAATTGCTGAAGCTATGCTGATATTTTTACGAGTGTAAGAAATTACAAGTACCTTTTTCATTGATCATAACAATATTACTAAAATATAGATTAACATTTTCAGTGATTACGGGTATAATAAAGGTGTTCAACTAATATATCACAAGAAAGCGGGAAAACAAATGAGATGGCTTGAAGTAAATTGCTCCAAACCACTAAGCGGAAAGATAAAGGCTCCCGGGTCAAAGAACAGCTCACTTGCATTGCTAGCTGCCTGTTGCCTGGCTGACGAGCCGGTGAGTATAAGCAATATTCCACAAATATCAGATGTTAAAGTAGTACTTCAAATATTAGAGAGCATAGGTGCATCAGCATCCTGTGAAAATGGAACCTACACAATCGATGCCAGAAATGTACATACGGCGCAGATTGATCCGAAGCTATCTTCGGTATTCAGAGCCGCATACTATTTTGCCGGAGCCCTACTGGCAAAGCACCGCAAGGTCTCTATCGGCTATCCCGGCGGAGACAATTTTGTTTCGCGTCCCATAGATCAGCATATCAAAGGGTTGAAGGCATTAGGTGCAAGAGTGACTATGCATGAAACCTACTATACCCTCGAGGCTGACAGGCTTAACGGAGCCGAGATATTCTTTGATGTTGTTACAGGCGGAGCAACTATCAATTTGATGCTGGCCGCAGCCCTTGCCAATGGCAAAACAACTCTTTACAATGCCGCTAAGGATCCTGAGGTAGTTGATACTGCAGTTATGCTCAACAAAATGGGAGCCCATATTTACGGTGCCGGTACTGATACCATCCGAATACAAGGAGTTACCTCTCTTGGCGGATGTTCTTATTCAACCACACCCGACAGACTGATCGCGGGTGCTTACCTGATAGCCGCAGGCATAACCGGAGGCACATTGACTGTTGAGGATGTCATACCTGAGCATCTTGATCCCTCCATGGCCAAGCTCTCCGAAATCGGACTTTCCTTCGAGAAGACTGATAGCTCCATTACTGTGCATGGCCAGGGCAGGAAAAGAGCCACAAGGATACGCACCGGGAAATATCCTATGTTTGAAAGCGATTTTCAGCAGCCTGTTACGGTTTTGTTGCTTAAGGCTGCCGGGAGAAGTACTATTTCCGACCGTATCTACCCAAAGCGATTCAATCACTGTGATCAGCTAAATAGGATGGGTGCCGATATCGTTGTAAAAAATGGAGTCGCCCGTATAAACAGTCATAGAGAACTTACAGGCACCTGGGTACATGCTGGCGACATCCGTGCCGGAACTGCGCTTGTGCTTGCGGGGCTAATGGCAGAAGGCGTCACCAGAATTACAGGCGTTGAGCACATTGAACGCGGATATGAAGATATCGTAAGGGATTTCAGGCTGCTTGGCGCAGACATATCACTGATTTCCGGTGATGGAATAGCTGATGATGCAAATAATCTTAGGCGGAATTCAAGATAAGTTGATAAGATTCTAGGGCCGATTTTGGGCAGTCAAGATCGGCCCTAAGTTAGATTACTTCTCTTCACTAAAGGTCATATCCAATGTCAGCTTTGTCCCACTCCTGTTGATAACTGCTTTCACTGTATCACCTGGTTTGTGAGCCTTCTTGATAGCCTCCATATCCGCTAGGGTTTCAAGTGTCTTTCCATCCAGGCTGATAAGAACGTCTCCCCTTCTTATACCTGCCTTCTCGGCACCACTACCTGAAACTACGTTGGTTACATATATGCCCTGAGGAAGGTCATAAAGGAAGGAATATGCGCTTGTTATTTCCATCCCTGATATACCAATAAATGCTCTGCCCTTCACATACCCGTGGCTGATAAGCTGATTGATAATCGGCTGTGCATCATCGATTGGAATAGCAAATCCAAGTCCTTCAACACCAGAAGCAGCAATTTTGGCTGAATTTATGCCAATGACCTGTCCGCGCGAGTTTAGTAGTGCGCCGCCGCTGTTACCCTCATTTATTGCCGCATCCGTCTGTATAAGATTCATTGTTTTATCGCCCATGTTAACCGTTCTATTTAAAGCACTAATCACGCCTGCAGTTACAGATCCCGCAAACTCCATACCCAATGGGTTCCCAATAGCAACTGCAAGCTCACCCACCTCTAACTCGGCCGAATTACCCAATTCGGCGACAGGCAGGTTAGCCAAGCTTATTCTTATGACAGCCAGGTCTGTATCGCTATCTCCACCAACAAACTCCGCCTCTGCCTCTCTTCCGTCCGGCAGAAATACTTCAAGCACAGTATTCCTACTCTGTCCGCTCCTCGGATCAGCATAGGAAACCACATGGTAATTTGTCATAACATAGCCGTCTTTGCTAATAATAATTCCTGAGCCCTCCCCAACGCTGGTGTTTGAAATCCCATAAATATTACGCCTGCTACCTGCCACAGTCATCCTAATCCCAACAATAGAAGGGCCGGCTTTCTTGGCGATGGTCGTGACATCGGAGCCTCTTATTAATGCAGTACTCAGCGAATTATTAGCAAGGCTTAAATCCGTTCCTGATACTTTTTCAAGATCTCGCCTTATACTCTGTAGATTCTCATCTGCAGCAGACTCTATAGCCATTTGGGTAAGCGTTTCGGCTTTGCTCAGAGTATTCATCTCTACATCCTCAAGAGCCTTTGTGAACTTGCCATACAAAACACCCCCGACACTCACGCTGCTAATAAGTGCTGTGACCAGAACAATCGCTATGTAGGTAAATGCCTTGCTCCTTTTCCTCTTGGGTCTATAGTTAAAATCGTTAAAGTTGTTGTAGTTATACATAAAATTACCTCCTTCATTACTAGGTTAAAATAGCATAAGCTCTATTATCGATAATATAAGCTATAATATGAATTGCTATCTCAATTAATCCCACGACTTGATATTACCCAAAAATTATTACGGAATCACAGAATTTTTTTTAATAAATTGTAAATAAGTTACCAGTCGACTAATAATGATTTGATGAAAGCGAAATACTCTCTGATATACATTGAATAATGTACCTTGGGGGGATTGTTTGAAATTGCATGAGCATCCAGATCGTTCCGTCTGGCAAGCATTTTTGATCTAAATATATGAAAGCTGTTGCTCACGAAAACTACTTCAGTCAATGACTGGCCCGTGCTTTGCTCAATCAGCTTTTTGCCAAGCTTGAAGTTTTCCATAGTGCTCGTGGCATCGGGCTCAAATAAGATCCTGCTCTCGTCAATACCTATGGCGATAAGATATCTTCTCATAGCCTCAGCTTCGGTGATATCCTCGCCCTTGCCCTGGCCACCTGACACTACAACCTTCGTATCTGGATATTTTTGCAGGTAAGTAGCGCCTGCATCAAGCCTTGCTTGTAGTACCGGAGTAATAGTCTCTCCTTCGATTGCTGCTCCAAGGACAATTAAATAATCCGCACGGACCTCCGCATCGGACTTCCCGTTAAAAACAATCAGCCCTTCAACAATAACGAATTGAGTAACTATCAGAAGTAACAGCAGAATAATAAATATCTTTGTGTAGTTCGTTTTCCGTTTAACTCTCGATATGCATTTTGCTTCGCTTATCTCTCTCAAGACTCTCCCCCGAATAAAAATCGCATCTCATAAAATAAGTCAAAAAAACCGCAATTACATTATACCTTATTAACTACGGGTTTTCCAGCCTATGTAAATATTTATCCTTTATTAGCCTATAGTCTTAACAGAATTTCGTTCCACAAGCTTAGCGGCCAAGAGTAGCTTCTCGGCAACTCTATTAGGCTCTCCTAACAATGAAATAATCTTCATGACTGCCTTTCTTCCCATCCATTCCTTATTTACCCGCATAGTAGTCAGCTCAGGCAAAATGTCTGCGGCGGTGCTTATATCATCAAAGCCTATCACAGAAACCTGCTCAGGAATAAGCAGCTCAAGCTGCTTTAATACTTTGTAAAGAAAAATCGCACCTGCATCATTTCTACAGACAAAAGCCGTCGGAAAACTACCTGTAGACTGCATCAGCCTAAGCTTGCCTACCGCCTGCTCATATAGGTCTAAATCATTATCAATAAAGACGGCTAAGCTATCATCCACTGGAAGCCCATTTCTCATCATTGCCTTTGTGTAGCCCATATATCTATCATAATAGCTTATAGACGCATCAATACTACCAAAAAAGCCAATATCCTTGTGCCCGTTACTAACCAAATATTCAGTAGCTATATATCCTCCGCTTTGGTTATCAGTTAAAACGCAGTCGATCTCAAGATCATCAAAATAATTATCCACGAGGACAATCGGGAGCCGGTAGGAGCAAAGAGCCTTCACTGTGTTTTCAGATACCCTGCCAAGGGTGATAATGCCGGACACAATGTTATCCTTTATGCAAAGTGGTGTTTGGAATTCCCCATCACCTTCATCGTAATAATGCAGAATCGTATTCATATTATTTTTCTTTGCCTCATCCTCGATGCCTATCTGAATCAAGCTAAAAAAATCTATCGAGTTCTGGGCACTCCTCGGCACAACCAGACAAAGATTTCTTGCCTTCTTTTCCCGACTGCCCGAAGGCTTGTATTGATATCCCAGTTCAACTGCCTTCTCCAACACCAGCTTACGCGTGCTCTCACTAATGCCCGGAACTCCTCTGAGAGCTAATGACACAGTATTTTTTGAAACACCAAGTTCCTTTGCAATTGAACTCATGCTTACCTTATCAGCCATAAATCCTCCACACAAGGCAAAATGCCCCTAAAGGCTTCTTTCTCTGTCCGCTAACGCGCATTATTCTAAGCGCTTACGACCTTCCGGCTAGCATATTTGCAAGCCTCATACCAATATAGTATCACTTTACAAGCAACTTGTCATCTGATAATATAATATTACATTATATGTTCCGTAATATTACACCGGAGGTCGTATTTATGGGTATTATTGATAAGTCGAATAAGAGCA
Organism: Clostridiaceae bacterium; assembly: GCA_012730015.1. Classification (GTDB taxonomy): domain Bacteria; phylum Bacillota; class Clostridia; order Acetivibrionales; family DTU013; genus JAAYBT01. Next base: position 13,510 of record JAAYBT010000188.1, on the reverse strand, counting down.
TTCCATGGCAGGGCAAGCCCGAAGGATATAAAGGGGTAGTCTGGAGGTACGGCCAGAACCCGATTATCGGCCGCAATCCTACACAGCACTGCGCACGTGTTTTTAATAGCGCTGTGGTTCCGTATGGTGACGGATTTGCAGGCGTTTTCAGAGCAGATCACACTGATGGCAAAGCCAGAATTCATCTCGGAATGAGCAAGGATGCAATTCACTGGGAAATCGATGACAACTGTATTAGGTGGATTGATGAAGAAGGAAAGCCCTTCGATCCCAATTATGCCTATGATCCGAGAATAGTTGAGATTGATGGAGTATATTATATAATATGGTGTACAGATTTTGGCGGAGCAGCACTGGGCCTTGGCATGACAAGAGATTTCAAGACCTTTGTCCGGCTTGAAAATCCTTTCCCTCCTTTCAACAGGAACGGCGTCCTTTTCCCGAGAAAAATTAAGGGTAAATACTTGCTTCTTAGCAGACCAAGCGATAGCGGTCACACTCCCTTTGGAGATGTTTTCATCAGCGAAAGTGAAGACTTGAGATACTGGGGCAGACACAGGCGTGTTATGACTAAGAACGAAGCAACCTGGTGGCAGTCAACAAAAATTGGCGCAGGGCCCATTCCCATTGAAACGGACGAGGGTTGGCTGCTTTTCTATCACGGTGTTTGCACCACCTGCAGCGGGTATGTTTACAGCATGGGGGCAGCAATTCTCGATAGGGACAATCCTTCAAAGGTTCTTTACAGAACTGCCGAGCATCTCTTAACACCAGAAATGCCTTACGAGACGACAGGCTTCGTCCCCAACGTTGTATTTCCATGTGCGACACTCTACGATGCGCAAACCGGAAGGATTGCTATATATTATGGTGCTGCCGACACATATGTAGCTCTTGCATTTGCACAGGCTGACGAGCTTGTTGCATATATTAAGGGCAATTCTGAACTGGCCGCAGGAGACGCACAGGAGTATAGATGATCATCAGCAGTGGAAATTATATAAAATCACGGCAAGGCACTCCGGAATAATTTTAAGATAGAATGCTAAGCACTGCAAATGATAAATCTGTAGGGAGGATATGTAATGGGCGAATATTTTGACAGGAGACTATCAGAGCTCTTTAATGATTACACAACAATAGTAGAGCGCAGGAACGAGCCGCAAAAGGGCGGCAATGGTATTTATGAAAGATTTATATACCCCGTGCTGACCAGGGAGCATATTCCTGTGTTCTGGAAATATGATTTGGACGAGAAGACTAATCCAATGCTAATGGAACGTCAGGGTGTAAATTGCGTTCTAAACTCGGGAGCGATTGAACTGAACGGTAAAATTCATCTGGTCGCACGTGTAGAGGGGAACGATCGTAAATCCTTCTTTGCAGTGGCGCAAAGTGATAATGGCATAGATCAATTTAAATTTTGGGATTATCCCATTGTTATGCCTGAAACGGATGATCCGGATGTAAATGTTTACGATATGAGAGTAACCAAGCATGAAGATGGCTGGCTGTATGGGCTATTCTGCACAGAGCGCAAGGACCCTGAAGCTCCTGCCGGCGATACATCAAGCGCCGTGGCAGCCTGTGGCATAGCCAGAACAAAGGATCTGGAAACCTGGGAACGCCTTCCCGACCTCAAGACCCGCTCCCCCCAGCAGAGAAACGTTGTACTCCATCCAGAATTCGTAAATGGGAAATATGGTTTATATACCAGGCCCCAGGATGGTTTCATAGAAACCGGAAAAGGCGGCGGGATAGCATGGGGACTCACCGATTCTATGGAAAATGCCTGCATTGATGAAGAGATACTTATGGATTGCAAGGAATACCACACCATTAAGGAAGTAAAGAATGGTCAGGGACCTGCTCCTATTAAAACCAAAAAGGGCTGGCTGCATTTTGCCCACGGCGTAAGGAACACCGCGGCAGGCTTGCGTTATGTTGTGTATGCATTTCTTTCGGATTTGGAACATCCTGAGGTGGTAACCCACAGGCCAGGCGGCTTTTTAATCGCTCCTGAAGGCGAAGAAAGAATAGGAGACGTATCAAATGTGATATTCTGCAATGGCGCAGTAGCCAGAGAAAGCGGAGAGCTTCTCATATATTATGCCTCTTCAGATACTCGTATGCACGTAGCACGAACCACAGTAGATAAAATGCTCGATTATGTGCTCAACACTCCCGAGGATCCGCTCAAATCCTATGATTGCGTTCAAATCAGAAGAAAAATGATTGAAAAGAATCTGGAGCTTATTAAAACAAAGGTGAAGCTATAGGCTTCACCTTTAATCTCTTGTCTCATGTTTGCTCTATTTCTTCACGTTAAGCAAATCTTCTCTTATGTATCCGTTTGTCCCTTTTTTAGTAGTAACCTGATACCAGTTACCTGTCTTCGACACAAGTGTAACAGTGTCATTGAGCAGGATCTTGCCTAGTATTGTCGAATTTGTTGTAGGCTTAGAACGCAGATTTACAACCGCAACCTTAATTACGCCCGTTCCTAAGGATGCGGGTTTGTCCGCTACATTACCTGAACTGCCTGTGCCTGCTCCTGCGGCTCCTGAGCTAACTGCCATTAAGTCTTGCTGTAATTTAGCGTTTTGGGCTTTCAAGGCATCGACCTGCTCCCTTAGAGACTTTATTTCGGTCGATAATTTGCTTATTGCTGCATCTACATAGCTCTTGCTAACTATCGGATCCTCAGCCGATCCAGGCTCAGCGTTCTGATTTAGAGCGTTTACTATATTCATGCTCATAGAAATCGCAAGCATTATCACAACTACAATAGATATGACTTTAACTCGGCCCTTCATACAAACCCTCCTTTTTCCTGTGTACAGTGCAAATATAATAGCATATATGAGCTTACTATATCTGCGCTCAAAATCCCTTAAACTCATTATACATTAAATTTGGCTCAATTTGGTTACAGGTTCGTTAAAAAAATATAACAGTATGAGAAAAAGCAAAATTCGAGAAGTTACCGGCAATTTACGACGAGCTAATATCGATACCCCAATATAACATTAAGATGAACTAATATATCAAGAAAGATAGGGCGAACTAATATATCAAGAAAGATAGGGCAAAGCAAATGCAGCAAAAAACAAACTCAGGCAGCGAACATAGGCTGTCTACCGACAGGGAATTCTATAAAATATTTTTTTCAATAGCTATTCCTGTAGCTATTCAAAATTTTCTGTCCTCATCACTTAATTTAACTAACAACATGCTTGTCGGTCAGCTGGGGGATGCCAGCGTGGCGGCTGTGGGGCTTGCAAATCAGGTATTCTTTATTTTGAATGTTATTTTACTTGGAATTGGAGGCGGAGTTTCCGTCTATATCTCCCAGCTTTGGGGAAGCAGGAATATTGCTCCCATCAAGAAGGTCGTTTCCCTGAGCCTTTTCATAACAATGTCTGTCGCCTTCATGTTTTTTCTTCCATCATTCCTTATTCCGAGGAGCGTGCTTGCCCTGTTTTCAAAGGACACATCTGTTATTGTGTTAGGCAGTCAATACCTCAAGCCCATAAGCTTCAGCTTTTTGCTGATGGCCCCCTCGGTATGCTTCTCCTCAGCACTACGAAGCACCGGCAACGTAAGGCTTCCACTAATTACAAATATCATCAGCCTCTTGGTTAATACAGCCTTAAATTACATACTCATTTTTGGCAAGCTCGGATTCCCCGCAATGGGCGTATCAGGCTCCGCAATAGCGACAGTAGTAGCAAGGCTGACTGAAATCACAATATTGCTTGCCGCAATATACTCCGGCGACCGGGTCATATCAGTAAAGCTGCGTGATTTACTCAATATCCCGGCAGATCTGGTCAAACGATTCTTTAGTACCTCCGGTGAGCTGATTACAAAGGATGTCATCTGGGCGGTGGGTACGTCTATATACATGATAGTATATGCGCAAATTGGCACCGAGGCTGTTGCTTCAATGAATATCATTTCGACAATAAAAAATCTGGCCTATGTTCTATTCGGCGGGGTATCTAACGCCTGCCTGATTATGGTCGGAAACAAAATAGGCGCGGGCGATGATAAAACAGCTTATAAATATGCCGGAAGATTCCTGAAAATAACGCTAGTGTTGTCTGGCATCCTAGGTCTTCTTCTTGTTCTGGTAAGGCCCCTGGTTCTATCGCCCTACAAGGTCTCTCCCCTCGTCTTGGACAATGCTTACAGGCTCTTGCTGGCATCAGCAATAATGATGCCGGCTACATCATTTGCCAGTGTGTCTATCGTTGGCATAATGCGAAGCGGCGGAGATATACGATATACAATTGTTCTGGATTTGATTGCTGTGTGGTTCATCGGCCTTCCCCTGGCATGGCTTGGCGGAATAATACTGCAGTTGGATATTGTCTGGGTTTTCCTCATGATAAGCCTTCAGGAGGTATTCAAAGCCATCTTTAGCTTTAGGCGTTACAAGAGCCGCAAATGGATCAATAACGTGGTCTGTGGAATTTAGAAAACTGTTAACAGGGGCAGAAGTGATTGCCATTGCTCCAGCTTTTTCTCAAAAGCAATAGTATAGGCGGGACTAGTTGATGGAAATTTGTAGAAGCCTTTGCCGGAAGCGACTACCCCCCGCTTCTCAACAAAACGACTATACAGTTTTTCTGCCCCTCCTCCATTGAAGCATACACTTTTTATGTTGGGATAGTGCAAATATAGGCCTGCGAAATCATTTGGGACGGGCTTTTTTATTTTGCTGTCGCTGCTGCCCTCTCTCTCGCATGCCTTCAACACATCCCACAGGGCTATCGAATGCTGCAGGAGGAAGGCTATTCTCTTTACATAATCCCCGTCAGGCTCCCTGTCAAAAAGCTTATAGATTATCCTCCAGAATACGTTGTGTTCATAGCCATAATACTGTTGCCTTCTAAGGGACTCAGCTCCCGGCATTGTCCCCAGTAATAACACACTGCAGCTTTCATCTATTATTGGGGCAAATGAATATATCATTCGCTGTCACCTTCTATGCTTGCTTTTATTACCTCCCAGATATCATCTCTTCCCTGCTTAGTCTCAGAGGAATAGGCAATTAGCCTGCCTGCCTCCGATAGGTCCAATACCTTTCTAATCTCCTGAAGCCTGCCATGAACCTTTCCTCTGGCAACCTTATCAGCCTTTGTTGCAACCACAAGATGATTAATATCCTGCTCCGTAATCCACTTGTACATTATTCTATCATCTCCGGTAGGTGTATGCCTGATATCAACCAGCATTACTATCATTTTCAAGTGGCTGCGGGAATGCAGGTATGTATTAATCATATCCCCCCACGAGGCCTTTTCCTTCTTCGAGACCTTGGCGTACCCATATCCGGGCAAATCAACGAGGTAAAGTGTATCGTCTACATTATAGAAATTGATACCTCTGGTCTTCCCGGGCTCCGATGAAACCCTGGCAATACCCTTTCTTGCCAAAAGAGTATTGATAATAGTCGATTTACCGACATTTGACCTGCCGACCAGAGCTATCTCAGGCATACTGCCGGCAGGATATTGGCTTGGTTTAACCGCTGTTAACTCATACCTTGCTTTACTCAAATCCATCCTTCATTCTCCCTGTATTTACTTATCTATTCCTTACGAGCTTTATGGCATAATCAATTGCGCTAAGCAGGCTCGAATCGGATGCTATGCCCAGTCCAGCCTTATCAAAGGCCGTGCCATGATCCACAGAGGTTCTGATAATAGGCAGTCCCAGCGTGATATTGACTCCATTGCCAGTGTCCCATCTCCCGCTTTCCTTGTTCCAGGAAAACCCGGATACCTTCAGGGGAATATGGCCCTGATCATGATACATTGCCACAACAATATCAAAGGCACCGGCTATGGCTCTGGAAAATATACTATCCGGAGGGATAGGGCCTTCTACCTTAATTCCCTGTGCTGCCGCCTGTCTAATTGCGGGCATAATCTCGTCAAGCTCTTCCCTGCCAAAAAGGCCATTTTCTCCGGCATGGGGGTTTAAGCCCGCTACTCCGACTTTTGGCTCCCTAATACCAATCATCCTGCAGGCATCATGCGCAAGCCTTATTACCTTCATTACTCTTTCCTTTTTTATTGCATCGCATGCTTCCCTTAATGCTACATGAGTAGACACATGAACAACTCTAAGATTGCCGTCTGCCAGCATCATCGAATAGTCGCGGGTATCTGTTAAATGGGCATAGATTTCGGTATGCCCTGAAAAATGATGTCCTGCCATATTGATCGCTTCTTTATTTATTGGGCAGGTTACTGTTGCATCGATTTCCCTGTCGACAGCAAGCTCAATTGCCTTCTTTACAGCTTCAAAGGCTGCGTTTCCAGCCATTGCAGACAACTTGCCATATTCCAATCTGCTCTTATCAACATTGTTTAGGTCCAATACATCAATAAAACCATGTTCAAATATTGCTTCTCCTACATTGGCTACAGGCCTGACCACTATTTCAGGATCAATAATCCCAACTGCCTTAGCCATCACACCTGCATCACCTATTATGAGTGGCCTGCAGGCATCGTATATGTCTTTGTGGCTAAGAGCCCTGACAGAAATCTCCGGGCCTATTCCCGCCGGATCACCCATAGTTATTCCTAAAATTGCCCTGTTATCAGCCATTTGGTCCTCCTACTATTTCATTTTTTAAGCTTTTCGTAAATTCCTTTATCTTAAGCAGAGAATCCTCTTGCCCAAATCCGCCCGATTTTGTGATAAGGCTTATCCTTTTTCCCTGTGCCACGGCATCCGACAAAACCACTCCCGTAGAAATTTCACACCGCGGTCTTATGTCTTGTAAGCCCATGTCATCAACTATTGCCACAGCAGTATCGCCCCCGATTACGGTAATCGTTTCCAAGTCTGTTTTTTCTATGACACCCTTGACTATTCCGGCAATATTGCAGGTTACTAATCCGGGATTGCCCAGATGTTCAACTCGGTCCTCCGCACTTTCTGCTGCTGCTATTATGACATCACTGCCCTCGTCGATTTTAGCTGCTACTTGAGCAATAAAGCTCCTGCCGTCATCGGTAAGGCTATAATCCTGTGTAAGCTTTTGATTAGAATTCAAGACTAAGCTACAAAAGCCATGCTCTTTGGCGTACCTGACCTGCCTTAAGGAAACCTCGCTCATACTGCCGCAAACCGTCAGCATTTTCCCTCTGTACTTTGCCTCTTCAGGCTCTCCCATTTCAGACTTATCATCTTCGAGCCTTTCACCTTCGAACCCTTCCCCTTCGAGCTTCTCCTTCAGCCTTTGGTCTACACCCCTATTCAAACCTAGCATATCCGGTAACATTCCGGCAAATCCTGCACATCCGGCCGTCAGCGCTGTTTTCCCCATCTCACATAATAGCTTTGCTATCTGTTTCATATCATCATTATCTTCTACATCGAAAACATATATCCTGCGTCCATCGATCAGCTCATTGTCAATATTAAGCCGCTCTTCCCTGCTAACAGCCAGCACAGGGATGTTTGATTGCTTACTAATTATTTGCTCTATTCGGCAATCCACAACGGGGTTGACAGGATCATCGGCGAAGGTTGTTTCATTTATAGGAACACCATCTATATACTGGCAGCCCCCTCGCGTTGTCCTGCCTGCATCTGGAAATGCGGGTATAAACATAAGCTCTGCAGCTCCCCTTGCTTCCATTAATCCAACAAGCTCACTTCCAATATTGCCCCGAAGTACGGAGTCGGTCTTTTTATAGAACGCCTTTACCCCGGCCCCTAATGCCACATTTACTATTTGCTTTACCCTGGAGGCCGCTTCCTTCCCCGAAATATGTCTGCTTTCCGTATCGATTATAACCACCTGTGTCTTCGGGTCTATGGCGCTAAACTGAAAGTCCTTATAGAGGAATACAGATGTGCAAATTGACTTTCTGGCAAACTGCACAGCCGTGTCAAGTGCTCCGGTAAAATCATCTGCTATAATCAACAAATCTATCATATATACTAATCCTCGAATCGATAAAGCTGCTTATTCGTGAATGTCCATTCAGGTGTAATAAGTTCATCACCAAAATCCAGCCTATACCATGGGTTGCCACCCTCATTAGCCGGGTTTTTAAGTATATGCATCTCCTGTGCGGGCATATAGCCTTGTGCCGCGATAAAGATAGTATCACCTGTTTCTCTATTCTCAGCCATATCCATTACGATCACACAATGCCCGGGGGATGCGCCTTTGAGGAATATGTCTCCCGGCTGCATTTCTTCAAGGGGAATGTTCTCCATTTCCTTCGAAAGAGACAGCGTGCCTGCATAGGCGAATACCATGTCAAGATATTTCCTGAAGCTGGCATAGTCGTTTCCCTTGCTGCCCTGCTTCACCCAATCGGCTTTATTTGCGCTAACCTTTATTCTATAGCCTTCCATCCACTTAGAATAGTCGGCATTAAAACCGTTTGTGAAGTTAAAATGAATTTTTTCGTAAAGACCTTTTCCGTAGAGATACTCGGCTCGCAAGCGAATAATGGAATCAGCGCACTGCTGCAAATCCCGATCACCCACATCCATATCCAGCACTGCAACATGGACATCCAGAGGTTTTGTGTTCCCATTATAGTAGGTGACCTTGAAACCGTTGGGCTTCAGCGGCAACTTCCTCAGGTATTCCCCGAAGGAGTCCGGTTGAGTATCGACCCTTTTAAACCCCTCAGGTACTAATATCCTCTCCCGGACAGTCCCGCCCTCTTCATTGATGTATTTCCCTACGTCAGCTTCTGTGCTGATGCCAGAGTTTTTTCCACTATCATTTGTTCCAAGCTGCCGACCTGCTTCAGCTTCGCCCAGATTACCTGCTTCGTCGCTATTGCCGGCTTGCCTGGGGTTACTATCAACTTTATGAGAAGGCTCGTCACCTGACTGTCTTAAAGCTTTGCTGATTATATTTCCCATATTCCCAGTCTGGGATATACCTGTCATTATGGACTTCAATTCATCAGAGATTTGATTGCCCCATATGAGCAATATAACCACTATCAAAGATAACATAACAAGTAAAATCTTTAGACTTTTCTTCATAAGCACTCAATCTCCGAGTATTTTTCTGTTTGCATTTGATTTATTATATCATGAATAAACAGATTCATGATATAATAACCTCATTAATGAGGTTATTATATGCCTCCGGCGGAATCTATGCGCCGCCCAGATTTTGCCCCTGTGTAACCGTGGCAAACGGCGATGCGCAATTATATCGTGAATCTGCTAAGATTCATGATATAATAAACCTCATAAATGAGGTTATAATATTCGTGAATAATATTGTGAAGGAGATATGAAAATGATAGTTACGATTGATAGAGATGGATGCATAGCATGCGAGCTTTGTGCTACGACCTGCCCTGAGGTTTTCAGAATGGCTGATGACGGACTTGCCGAGGTCTACGTGGATGAGATCCCGGAGGAAGCCGAAGACTGTGCCCAAGAGGCAGAGGAAGAATGCCCTGTTGCGGTAATTAAGGTCGAGGAGTAATGAATAAAACCCCTGTGAGAAAAGATAAGCACTTCTTTTGGAAGCTGTTTTCGTCAACCTTTACATTAAGCGCTTTTACATTTGGCGGCGGATATGTTATCGTACCGCTAATGCAGAAGCGCTTTGTGGAGGAATTAAAGTGGATAGACGAGGATGAAATGTTGGATTTGGTAGCAATAGGCCAATCAGCCCCGGGACCCATTGCCGTAAATACCTCAATACTCGTCGGCTATCGTATGGCTGGTATTCCAGGCGCATTGCTGAGCGTGTTTGGAACAGTATTGCCCCCCTTGATTACTATTACAGTAATATCCTATTTTTACATCGCATTTCGTGACAATCCAATCGTTAAGGCGCTACTTTGGGGTATGCAGGCCGGTGTCGCCGCGGTTATTGTTGATGTGATTATTAGCATGGCATCCAAGGTCATTAAAAACAAGCGGATACTGCCCATCGCGGTTATGGTGCTGGCCTTTATTACAGCGACCTTCTTCGATATCAACATCGTCATAATACTTTTGATTTGCGGCGCGCTGGGTGCCTATACGACATTTCGCACCAAGCGGCTTTCTAAGCAAAAAGCAACAGAAAACATAGCAAGTGATGATTTACAAGAGCGAAAGAAGGAGATTAGGAAATGATATACCTGCAATTATTCTTAAGCTTTTTCTGGGTCGGCTTATTGAGCTTTGGCGGAGGATATGCAGCTTTACCGCTAATCCAGGAGCAGGTTATTGAACTTAATTCCTGGCTGACACCAACAGAATTCATGGATGTGCTTACTATATCACAGATGACGCCCGGCCCAATCGCAATTAACGCATCTACCTTTGTAGGTACTAAGATTGCGGGAGTCCCAGGCGCAATTATTGCAACATTGGGATGTATCACCCCTTCCTGCATAATTGTGCTGATTCTTGCCACACTCTATTATAGGTTTAAAGGACTTGACATGGTTCAGGGAATCATTAAGGGACTTAGGCCGGCGGTAGTAGCATTAATTGCCTCAGCTGGCCTGTCTATACTATTGACGGCACTCTTTAACAAGAATGCATTTCCTGTTCAGCTCTCCGATTTCAACTGGATTGCAGCTATTATCTTTGCAGCGACTCTCTTTTTGATCAGAAGATTTAAGCTAAATCCTATCTATGCAATGCTTATTGCAGGAGTAGCAGGCGTTGTTGTTTATGGCGTGATACTTTGATAATTTTCTCCTATTCTTCATGGGGCATAAATGTAGTTAAACACAAATAAGGAACATAACAGTTTACCTTACACCATTACAGATAACTTACCATCCAAGCACAATCTTCCAATCATGCCGGACAGTTCATAACCCATAATGATGGTTTGTTCGACCCGGCAGAATAACTTCACAGCTATACGAACCATCCAGCTCAGTATAACCATTACGCCACCCTGCAAGATCTTAGCTCAACCCTGATCGATAAGTTGGCATTCTGTTATAACAACCTATAACAGAACTTTCCCCCACCGACCAAAATCTTCCTCTGACTCAATGCAGAGCCACCAGAGCTTGCATTTAGAGTCTTTGGCTAACTCATATACTCACCGGCACGGAAAGTATATGAGCTTTGGCTCAACCGTTATGTTCCTTACGCCATTAATGTGTCCCGCGGACGTAATATTATTCAGCCCAAATTTTTCTATTTCTATCAAAGGCTTTCGCGATGTAACATTAATATAATTCAGCCGCACAATATATAGTGTGGCGGAACTCAAAGCATGCTACATCGCAAAATGCCCCCAATCAAATGTTGACGCGTTTCCAGAAGGACGGGGCAAAGAGTAAAAGCACCGGAAAAATCTCCAGCCTTCCTGTAATCATGCAGAAGGAGAACACAATTTTGCTGAGTAGCGAATAGCTGGAGAAGTTGCCCATGGGGCCGACTATTCCCAGCCCCGGACCAACATTCCCAATAGAGGTGGCAACTGCCGTAAAGTTAGTAACCATGTCTTTCCCATCAAGTGATACCAGCAAAACCGCTGAAGCAAAAATCATTATAAAGGCAAAGAAGAATACCGTTACTCCTGACAGCATCTCTTCATCAACCGCCTTGCCATTGACTTTAACCACATGAACAGATCTGGGATGTACGATTTTGAGTATCTCACGGCGGATGACCTTAAACAGCAGCACAATCCTGATGCACTTAATACCGCCGGCGGTCGAACCTGCAGAAGCACCTATAAACATGAGCAGAACCAGTATGGCTTTACTGAATGAAGGCCACAGGTTAAAATCGGTCGTGGAATACCCGGTCGTTGAAATAATGGTGCTCACCTGAAATGACGCATGCCTCAGGGATTCTCCAATGGTATTGAATACATTTGCATTAAGATCGAGTGTGATTAACAAAATACTGGCCAGCACAATGCCCAAATATAGGCGAAATTCTCCGTCCCTCAGGAAGGTTCTGATGTTTCCCTTAAGGGATTGATAGTAGAGAGAGAAGTTCACGCCAAATATAAACATAAATATAGTGATGATGACCTCAATAGCCACATTATTATATGCGCCTATGCTGGTGTTCCTCATGGAAAACCCTCCAGTACCAGCCGTTCCAAACGCATGAACCAGGGAGTCATACAGGGGCATTCCAGCTAATAGAAGACATGCTATGAGAATAGCCGTCATAGCGAAATAAATGAGATAGAGTATTTTCCCGGTCTCTCTTATCTTTGGTACAAGCTTGCCGGGGCTCGGGCCCGGGCTCTCAGCCTGCATGATGTGTATTGAGGTGGCTTTTACAGAGGGTAGTACAGCCAGCATCAACACAAGCACACCCATCCCACCGACCCAATGGGTAAAGCTTCTCCAAAACAATATACCCCTCGGAAGGCTTTCTACTTCCTTTAGTATAGTAGCTCCAGTGGTCGTGAAGCCCGATACAGTCTCAAAATATGCATCTATGAAGGATGGAATTGCGCCGCTAAGCACAAAGGGCAATGCCCCAAAAAAAGCTACTAAAAACCACGACAGGGATACGATTGCAAATCCATCCCTCGCGTATATTTCAGTTGTGACAGGCTTGACTCTATAGAGTATAAAGCTAACAACAAGCAAAATCGATATAGATATCAGGAAAGCCCGTGTATCCTCCTGGCCGTAAATCAAAGAAACAATCAACGATGGTATCATCAGAGCTGCTTCGCCGCACAGAACAATTCCAAGAGTTCGCAAAATCATTCTAAAGTTCATTAGTCATTTCCTCCCGGGGCAATGATATCATTGAAATCTGAGAATTGTTTGTCCTTTACAATCAAAATGACACTGTCGCCCTGCTTTATTACGTCCTTTCCATGAGGGATAATAATCTCATTCTTTCTTACGATTGCGGCTACCAAAACGCCCTGCACAAGCCTAAGGTCCTTTAGTGGTACATTTAGGAACTTGGTAGACTGGTTGGCTATGAATTCAACAGCTTCCGCTCTGCCATCAACTATCTTATAGAGCGTCTCTACAGGATTCTCCAAAGCATTTTTCAATCCCCTGACGAATCTTACGATGCCATTAGCCGTTATCTGCTTCGGGCTTAGTACGCTGTCAATTCCAAGGGTTTTTATTACGGAGGTATAATTGACCCTGTTAATCTTCGCCACGACCTTATGGACGCCGTTCTGCTTTGCGAATAATGCTGCCATGAGGTTTTCTTCATCACGACCCGTAAGAGATACAAAGGCATCCATATCGTTTAGGTTTTCTGAATAAAGAACAGTTTCATCCGAGCCGTCGCCATTAATGATTAGTGTGCTTGGCAGCAGCTCCGATAATTCCAGGCATCTGTCCCTGTCAATCTCAATAATCTTGCTCTTCATACCTATCTCTTCAAGATAGCCTGCCAGGTAATAGGCAATTCTTCCGCCGCCTATTATCATCACATTCCTGACCTTTTGGGCATATATGCCGATACGAACACAAAAATCAAAGATGTTTGAGGGCTTACCAATAACATAAATCTGATCATCCGCCATAATCTGAAAATTGCCTTT
>JAAYBT010000187.1 GCA_012730015.1 Clostridiaceae bacterium | reverse complement strand
TATGCTCCTTAAGCACATCCTCAGGCAAATAGGTATGTCCATGAGCAGTTCCCTGGGTTAATACATATTTTATGCCGCTTCTTGTCCTGAACCTGGAATTTGCATCGATTCCAAGCTTCATAGCTATCCTGTCAGCCGTCCTAAAGCCTATGCCGAATATGTCTTCGCAAAGCCTGTAAGGGTTTTCTCTTATCTTTTCTACTGCCGTGTCGGCGTATGCTCTATAAATTTTAATACATGCGGAGGCATTAATGCCATACTCCTGTAAAAACATTACGACCTCTCTGAGGCCTCTTTGTTCGTCAAGTGCCTGACCAATCCTCAAAGCCTTATCAAGGGTAATTCCTTTTATTTCAGACAATTGCTTGGGATCCGTGCTGATAATGTCCAAAGTGGAAGGGCCAAAGCGCTGTACTATCTTTGCCGCCGTTGCCGGGCCAACGCCCTTGACTATACCTGACGCCAGATATCTCTCAATGGCATCCACTGTTTTAGGTAAGACCTTTTCATAAAGCTCAACCTTGAGCTGCTCCCCATAGTCAGGGTGCATTACCCATTTCCCCTTTGCCCTAATAGTTTCGCCGGCATTTATGAAGGGCATGTAGCCTACGGCGGTAATGACGCTCTTATCGGCCTGTATCTCACATACGGTATATCCATTTGACTCGTTCTTATATATAATATCAGCTATTGTTCCTTCTATTTGTGCAAAACCCATTTCCCTGCCACTTCAATACATCTTCCACGTATTGACCCTCATAGTATTTTATTACTATTCAGACCGACTGCTTTGCTTATTTCAAATAACACTGTCGATCTTAACAATAATTTCTTTTTAACTCCTGCATATAGTATATATTACTTTGGCCGTAGTGAAAAGATATCAAAAACCTTTATAGATCTGCTCCCTATCCTTATATTGCAAAGTCTCTATGCCATAAAGGCTTTTCTCCAACCGCTCCAAAAGCTCATATGTATTATCCTCAGAAGCCATATCTACTATCATTATCTTTCTATCAGAAAGCAGCTTGGATGCATATTCCTTCATTACAGAATTTCTGACGATATACTCGATTTGCTCCTGGGCATTCTTAACCAGCAAAACAATGCGGACCAGCGGTCGGGGCCCCCTAATCCTGCATCGTAGTCGATCAAATATGCTAATAACAAGCGTAAACAAACCATATGATGCCAGCAGGTAAACTACACATTCGAGTAAATTAAGCGTCATCTTCAAAATCCTCCTTTGAAAGCCACGCCTTACAATACAGGGGTTACTATTATATTCTGATACTCATCTAAATGTTCGTTGTTTCCTGCTATTACTGTTTTTTATGTGCAAAAGGCGGGATGGCTCTGGGTACCCTCTTGGACTGGCATCAAATATGATAGATCCTCTTTCCAGAATTGTCCTACTAACTGTCGTATATGATACGCTTACATCTGACAGAGCGTATAAGAAGAAGGAGCTGCCTCATAGGGCGGCCGAGAATGACACAGGGGCGACACAGGGGGACGTTTTTGTTGTGTCATTCGTCCCCCTGAGCCATCCTGTCCTATAGCTTTGCTGCTGCATTTTTCAACAGTTCGATCTTGTCGGTCTTCTCCCAGGGCAAATCAATATCTGTCCTGCCAAAATGACCATATGCCGCCGTCTGCTTATATATAGGTCTTCTGAGCCCCAGATCCCTGATAATGGATGCAGGCCGTAAATCAAAATTCTCTTGCACGAGTTGAATGAGTTTTTCTTCGGACAGTATGCCTGTTCCGTAAGTGTTGATTGCCACAGATACAGGTCTTGCAACGCCAATGGCATAGGCCAGCTGAACCTCAATCTTTTTCGCGAGCCCAGCCGCTACAATGTTCTTTGCCACATATCTTGCAGCGTATGCAGCAGACCGGTCGACCTTAGTAGGGTCCTTGCCGGAGAAGGCCCCTCCGCCGTGGCTTGCATAACCACCATAGGTATCCACAATTATTTTCCTGCCGGTAAGACCTGAATCTCCCTGAGGACCTCCCACGACAAATCTGCCCGTTGGATTTACTAAAAACCTCGTCTTATTATCAAGCAGACCTGAGGGAATAATCTTCTTGATGACCAGTTCTATTATATCCCTCTCAATAACTTCGCGAGGTACCTCAGGATTGTGTTGAGCCGATATGACTACAGTATCTACCCTTATGGGTCTGTCGTCATCATATTCTACAGTCACCTGGGACTTGCCATCCGGTCTAAGATACTCCAACGTTCCGTCCTTACGCACATCAGTAAGTCTCTTGGCCAGCTTGTGTGCCAAAGATATAGGCATGGGCATGAGTTCGGGTGTTTCATCGCATGCAAAGCCAAACATCATTCCCTGATCGCCCGCCCCATTATCCTCCGCCTGTAAATCCTGATTCGCCTGCGTTTTTGCCTCTAATGATTTATCAACGCCCATGGCAATGTCGCCGGACTGTTCATCTATCGATGTTAGGACTGCACAGGTCTTCGTATCAAACCCGAACTCTGCATTTGTATAACCGATTTCACTAATGGTATTCCTTACTACCTTAGGGATATCCACATAGCATTGTGTTGATATTTCGCCCATTACAAGCACCATACCGGTTGTTACCGCTGTCTCACATGCTACCCTAGCAAATGGATCCTCTAAGTATATTGCGTCCAGCACGGCGTCAGATATCTGATCGCACACTTTGTCCGGATGCCCCTCAGTTACTGATTCTGATGTAAATAGTCTTCTCGCCATATCGATCTCCTTTCGTTAATCAAACCTATTTATAAAAATAAAACCTCTTCCAAAAGAAAGAGGCTTACACATTCTTATTACCTCATCTTCCAGGACGCAACCTGCAGGAATTGGCACCGCTGCCGTTAGGCCGGTTGCCGGGGTTTCATCGGGCTCAGTCCCTCCACCTCTCTTGATAAGGGTCTATTTAATTGTCGGTGCATCAAAATCTATGCTTTATGTGGCTGCAAACAATTCCTCAAACTCATGGCCTTCCAGCTTTTCTTTCTCAAGCAAAGCCTCTGCTATCCTGTGCAGGGTAGTTATATGCTCCTTAAGTATGGCAATCGTCTTCTCATATGCCGTATCAATTAGCTGCTTGACTTCCTTGTCAATCATCGCCGCCACTTCTTCACTGTAGCTTCTGGTATGACCAAAGTCACGCCCTATAAACACTTCATCATTCTCATCAAATATCATATTACCCAAATTTTCACTCATGCCATATTTTATTATCATGCTTCTCGCTACACCATTGGCATGCTTCAAATCGCTGGATGCTCCTGTACTGATCTCGCCGAGCACAATATCCTCAGCAGCCCTGCCACCCATTGATATGATAATCTCTTCCATCAGCTGAGATTTGGTATGATAAGATTTGTCCTCATCGGGTTTGTGTGCGGTATAGCCGCCCGCCCTACCTGATGGTATGATAGAAACCCTGTCAACCTTGTCAGTGGTTGAAGCAACCTTTACAGCAATAGCATGACCTGCTTCATGATATGCAGTAAGCTTCTTTTCCTTCTCGGTCATTACCCTGCTCTTTTTCTCGGGGCCCACAACCACTTTAAATGTAGCCTCTTTTACATCTTCCATGTCAACACGCTTCTTGTTAGCTCGCGCCGCCAGCAAGGCAGCTTCATTTAGAAGGTTTTCCAAATCTGCCCCTGTAAATCCCGGGGTGCTTTTAGCCAGCTCATCCAGCTTTACATCGGAGCCAAGTGGTTTTCCCTTGGCATGTACCTTCAATATAGCTTCGCGGCCTTTAATATCGGGCAGCCCCACAAAAACTCTTCTGTCAAATCTGCCCGGCCTCAATAATGCAGGATCCAGTATGTCCGGCCTGTTGGTAGCTGCCAGTATGATAACGCCCTCATTTACACCGAAGCCATCCATTTCAACAAGCAACTGATTTAGCGTCTGCTCGCGCTCATCGTGGCCACCGCCAAGACCTGCGCCTCTATGCCGACCTACTGCGTCTATCTCATCTATGAAAACTATACAGGGAGCGCTTTTCTTGGCTTGCTCAAACAAATCCCTGACTCTTGATGCACCAACACCTACAAACATTTCAACAAAATCGGAACCGCTGATGCTAAAAAATGGCACACCCGCTTCACCCGAAATCGCCTTTGCCAGAAGTGTTTTACCAGTGCCGGGAGGCCCTACCAGAAGCACACCCTTTGGAATCCTTGCTCCCAACTCAATAAACTTCTTTGGCGATTTTAGAAATTCAACAATTTCCTTCAGCTCTTCCTTCTCTTCATCTGCTCCCGCCACATCATCAAAGGTCACCTTTTTTTTGTCATCGGTGCTTATCTTTGCGCGGCTCTTTCCAAAGGACATAACTCTATTGCCCCCGCCGCCTTGCGACTGTTGAAGAAAGAAAACCCAAAACAGCACGAAGACAACTATCAATCCGATTGTCGGAAGAATTGCAACCCACCATGGTGCAGTTGGTGGCGGTTCCGATCTGTAATCCTTGACTTGGCCTTCCTTATATGCATCAGTCATCATCTGAGTAAAAGTGTCTACAGATGAGATATATACTACATAGGTCTTGGTTTTTGCGCCTTTATTTGCATTAATTAGCTCAACAGTAGCTTCATTACCCTTTAATACAACGCTTTGAATATTGCTGTTTTCTAAATGAGAAATCATCTCGGTATAACTAAGCTCCGGCGACTTTGAGGAGCTGGTAAATATTGTCAGCACTAACAATACTATTACGAAGATTACTATATAGAAACTTAATCCTTTAAAATATTTCAAATATCTCCCTCCCGGAAATTCAATACTTACAATGCCTTCCAGATTACATTCAATATTACCATAAACATATTTAAAACACAATTTAAAACTATATAATTCAGAGTACTTCCCGTTCAGGGAAAATGTCTGAATTAAACTGCTAACTGTTTGAATAAATTTCTTTCTTCAGCGTACAAACATCCGGTAAATTACGATATTTCCCCGCATAGTCCAAGCCATATCCGACAATGAATTTATCAGGCACCTCAATGCCCTTATACTCTGCTTCGATGTCAACCTTCCTCCTGGATGGCTTATCAAAAGCCGCACATACCTTCACGCTTTTGGGGTTCCTTGTGCCGAATAGCTCCTTCAGATGATTCAGCGTCAGCCCCGTGTCTACCAAATCCTCGACAATTAGCACATGCTTACCCTCTATATCTATATCAATATCCTTTATTATACGAACGACTCCTGAAGACTTTGTGGACGCACCATAGCTCGATACCGCTATCAGATCCATGTCCGCAGGTATCGTAATTTCCCTCATCAAATCTGCCAGAAAAATAAAGGAACCCTTTAATACTCCTACTACAATTAGGTCACATCCTTCATAATCCTCGGATATGCGCTTGCCAAGGCCCCTCGTCATCTCTCTTATCTGCTCCCGGCTTACCAAAATCTCCTCAATATCCCCCATCATGATGAAATCCTCCGCTGTACTTTATTCTTAGAATACTTTTAGTATTTTCAGTTACCTTGAATTTATCACTTATTTTATCTCCAATGACCCAAACAATCTCATCATCCATGCAAATAAGGGGAATCATACTACGTTGCTCTCTGGGCACTTTACTGTCAATAAAATATTCCTTCAGTTTTTTGGTCCCATTTGATCCAAAGGGTGCAAATCTGTCGCCCATTCTTCGATTCCTAATAATAATTCCCCTATTAAGCTTATCGTAATCAAAAAATTGCATGAAAGGATTATATACTAACTGCGGGTAATTATCAATATTTGTATCCCTAACAATACAGGCTGTCACAGTCGCCTCCAGCTCAGGCACCCGAACGGTTCCCGGGATATTCAAATCCACGCAAAAATTAATATCCTCACTATTCGAGTAATCTGAGTGTGAAATGAATATCTTCAAAACACCGTATGCAAAAACGCCCCTAATTCCACCAGGAAGCTCTGCGATAGCGCCGGTCCTTCCCTTTACGATAAGATCGGTGAGACTTTGGTAGTGGACTGAGGCGATTCCCTTGCTACTGCCCGCAACATCGGTGATAGCCAGCTTCAATACTCTATTTAGCACCGCCGGGTGAAGACTCATAAGCTTTTCTGCTTTTAATTCAACCTGTCCCTTGCCTCCTCCTTGCTCTTGCCGCCGGTCTTGCTGCCGGTCTTGTCCCTGGTCTTGCCCCTGATCTTGTCCCTGCTCTTTTCCTTTAACCTGACCTTTCTGCTTGACATTGAGAGCGGCTAAATATGCCTTAGACGCACATTCATCCAGAAAACTGTTATCCTTAGCAGCATGAGCAGATAGCCTACAAAGACTAACCTCCATGTTAATCCCGAAATTCTCCATTATATAAGGAAACAATCCCAGCCGCACCCTGTTCCGGGTGAATTCCTCCGTCAGATTTGAACTGTCTGTTCTTGGTGAAAGCCCAGCCTCTGTGCAATAGCGCTCAATTTCATCTCTACTTATGTCAAGAAGAGGCCTTATGATTTTTCCTTTTTTATACTCCATGCCTGAAAGACCAGCGATGCCTGAGCCCCTCATAATATTCATCATGACAGTTTCGGCCTGATCATTTCTATTGTGAGCAACGGCAATAACAGATGCCCCCACAGCCTGAGCACAACGGGAGAATTCGCCATATCGCGCCTTTCTTCCGGCTTCCTCCAGTGATATTCCCAGGCTTTTAGACATGGCTCCCACATCAATACGAGTCGATGACAGTTGAATGCCTAGCTCCTCACAAAGATCGGCTGTGTATCGCTCATCCCCATCGGCCTCATCGGCACGAAGCATATGATTTATGTGAACTGCATAAAGCTTTATCTGAAGAGCTCTGGAAAGAGAATGAAGGACATGAAGAAGGCATACGGAATCAGCCCCTCCCGAAACACCCACCACTACTCTGTCACCGTTTTCAATCAAGTGGTTGGCTCGAATGGCCTCAAGTATCCTCTGTTGAAACTGACCGGTAAAGCTACTTGTTATAATCATCCCTCTTTAAATTAGCAAACTTTGTGTACTCACCAAACCATCTTAGCTCAATGGTACCGGTTGAACCATTTCTGTGCTTTGCAATTATGACTTCCGCAATGTTTTTCTTATCTGTATCGGGATTGTAGTAATCATCCCTGTATAGAAACATAACAATATCAGCGTCCTGCTCGATAGCGCCCGATTCTCTTAAATCGCTGAGCATAGGCCTGTGGTCATTTCTGGATTCAGGGCCTCTGCTAAGCTGTGACATAGTCACTACAGGCACATTAAGCTCCTTAGCCAATATCTTGAGCGAACGCGAAATCTCAGACACTTCCTGCTGCCTGCTTTCTACCCTGCCCCTGCCCTGCATCAGCTGCAAATAATCTATCACAACAAGGCCAAGATTCTTCTCCAGCTTGAGTCTCCTGCATTTGGCTCTGATATCCATAACCGATATGCCGGGAGTATCGTCGATAAAAATGGGGGCCTCGGAAAGAGGCGCCAAAGCCTGAGCGACCTTATTCCAATCATCATCCTCAAGCTTTCCTGTCCTCATCTTTTGGCTGTCCACCATCACTTCGCTGCTGAGCATTCTATTCACGAGCTGGTCTTTTGACATCTCCAGATTGAAAATAGCCACCGGCACATGCTTGCGAACCGCGGCATATTGCGCAATATTAAGAGCCATTGCAGTCTTGCCCATACCAGGCCTTGCCGCTATCAATATCAAATCCGAGTTTTGCAGCCCGGCCGTCTTCATATCCAAATCCGTGAAGCCGGTCGGAATACCGGTAATATAGCTTTTGCTGTTATAGAGCTCCTCCAAGCGGTTGAAGGTCTCAAGTAGCACATCCTTTATATGCGTAAAGCCCTGGGTGCTTCTTTTTTGTAAGATATCAAAAATGCTCTTTTCCGCTTTGTCCAGCACATAAATGGCTTCATCTGAGGAATCAAAGCACATACCCGAAATATCGGATGCCGCTTTGAGCAATTTGCGCAGAAGTGATTTTTCCTCAACAATTTTCGAGTAATGCTTCGCATTAGCAGTAGTGGGTACCGCGCTTGAAATGCTTGCCAAGTAATCGAGCCCGCCTACAGCATCAAGAGTGCCCCTCAGCTGCAGCTGTTCGGAAACAGTTATTATGTCAACAGGACCTGCCCTTTCCGTAATGTCAAGTATAGCTTCGCAGATCTCCTTGTGGTCATCCCTGTAAAAATCTTCGCTTTTTATCATTTCCGTAACGCTGGGAATGATATCTGAATCTATCAGCATACAGCCAAGAACAGCCTGCTCCGCTTCTATATTGTGAGGAGGCACTCTCCCGATGGTATCTATTGACACTTTTAAGACCCTCCGCCTAGTTTAATTCGCCCATGTGAGCTTACTCTTCTTCAATCTTGACAGTCAGCTTTCCGCTGACCTCCGGATACAATTTGACTTCGATTTCAAAGCTCCCCGTTGATTTAATGGGCTCAGGAAGCACAATTTTCTTCTTGTCTATATCGATACTAAAATCCTTCTTTAATTTGTCGGAAATATCCTTACTTGTTATTGATCCAAAAAGCTTTCCGCTCTCACCGGATTTTGTCTTAATAACCACAAGAGTAGTCTTCAATCTCTCTGCAAGCTCCTTAGCCTGAGCCAATTCACGGGCCCTTTTGCTTTTTTCCGCTTCCTTTTTTGTTTTCATGATATTTATGTTACTTGCATTAGCCTCTGCCGCAAGTCCTCGTGGGAACAGAAAATTCCTGGCATATCCGTCGCTAACGTTCACCAAATCTTCTGTCTTACCCAGTCCCTTAACGTCCTGCTTTAATATTACTTTCATATAGACCTCCCCAAATCAACCTGCTAACAGCCACACGACCCAACAATCATGCGTTCGGTTTATTGAATTCATTGATATATTCCATTATAGCATATTTCAATTTAACTTTCGCATCATTGATGTTGGTTTCAGACAATTGTGCTCCCGCTACTGTCAGGTGTCCACCCCCACCAAGCTTTTCCAGGATCATCTGTACATTTATTTCGCCCAGTGACCTCCCACTAATACACACTTCGCTTCCGCTGCCGCATAATACAAAAGCCGCGTAAATACCGGACAAATTCAACATCTCATCAGCAGCTTTAGCGGCAATTAATTGCACATTCTTAAAGCCGGGCGGACAGGTTGATATGGCTATCTCACTACTTACCATCTCTGCACTTCTGACAACAGACGAAATGTTGGTATAAGTCTCAAGGTCGTTTTGGAAAAGCTGCTTGACCGCAACAGTGTCAACGCCTTGCCGCCTTAGGTATGATGCCGCCTCAAAGGTCCTAACCCCGGTCTTAAAGGTGAAGCTCTTTGTATCTACCACTATACCTGCGTAAAGGGCCTCTGCCTCAATTAGGCTCAGATGCAGATTTTCATCTATGTATTGAATTATTTCGGTAACGAGCTCGCTTGTAGAGGAGGCGTATGTCTCCTGATAGGTCAGGACCGTGTCCTGTATATAGTCTGCTCCTAGTCTGTGGTGGTCGATGACAACAACCTGTCCGGCGCTGTCAACTAATTCGGGTATCTCAGTAAAGCTTTTTCGGTGTGTGTCCACAATAATGAGAAGTGTCTTCTTATCAACAGACTCGAGGGCTTCTCCCCTGTTTTTGAACAAGCCCTCATATTTATCATCCCTTTGTATCCTCATTATCAGATTCTCTATCGTGGGATTTACCCTTGTTAGTACGATATTCACATCCTTGTCCCTGCTTTTGACAATCCGATAAAGTCCCAGAGAAGCCCCAAGAGAATCAATATCAGCATTTTCATGGCCCATTATTAACACAGAGGAGGAATGGTCAATCAGCTCTCGCAGAGCAAACGCTATAACTCTTGCCTTGACCTTAGTCCTCTTTTCCAGCTCCCGAGTCTTCCCTCCGAAGAAGCTGAAGCTCTCACCGTTTTTCACGACCACCTGATCTCCACCACGCCCTAAGGCCAAATCTATAGCTGCCGTGGCAAACTGAAAATTCTGAGCCGGGCTCTCCCCATTGAGTCCAAACCCCAGACTTAAGGTAACGGGGATTTTGTTCCCAACATCAATTTCCTTCACGCTATCCAATATCTCAAACTTTTTCTCCTCGAAACTCTTTAAATGCTTCTGCTCGAAAAGAAAAATGTACTTATCTCTCTCGAATTTCTTAATGATGCCATTCGAAAAGGACATCCACTGTACTACCTTTTTCTCTATTTCAGCAAGCATCTGGGGTCTGCTTGAATCCTGCATACTCTTCATCAAGTCATCATAATTGTCTATGATAATAATCGCAGTCATAATCTTCTCATCTGTGTAAAGCTTCTTCAGCTCAACAAGCTGTGTTATGTCAATAAAATAGAAAATGAGTATGAGTGAACTGCTGTCCTTTTTCGTATCGAGTCTGGCAGGGTTGCACATTACATTATAGTGCCTGCCATTTATCTCAACCTGTTTGGAGATACCATTTAGGATCCCCTTTTGCATTTCCGATATGTTGATGGTGCCCTTTAGATCAGCTATAACTGAGTCCATAGCTTCATCGAAGGCTTCTCCCGTTTCCGATATATCCTTGAATGAAGAGTTGTACCATATAATAGAACCATTTATCTCAGTAAAGGCAAGGGGCATGGGAAAATTCAACAAAGTGTCCTTTGTTGCAGTATCAATGTTGAAGTTGAGATTTTCAATAAAGCTTGATATCTCTATCTTCCGCTTGCGATTTGTGCTGAAATAATAGTAGGTAAGGCAGGCAAGCAAAACGGCTGCGGGAATAGCAACACGCCATTCAAGCAATGCAATGATAGCTACAAGAAACAGTATGACCCATAGATAAAAACCGGTACGGGGAATTAGTAAACCAAGAAATTTTTTATTATCCATATTCTCGAAGGGCAAGGCCCTTTCATTTCTCCTTTCTTCTAAAACTACTCAAATGCCTTGATATCTCAGATAAATCACCATAATACTTTTCCACATCATGGTTCTCCACTAATCCAAGCTTCACCTTGTTTTGCATCTTCATCTCGATTGCATTGTAACTTATTCCAAGCCGTTTCCCCAGAAGATAACTGACAAGAATGATATTTGAAAGTATCTCGGAAACGGCCTCGTACATTTCCTCCCTGACTCCACTGGACAGAACTTTGAACAAATCTGCCAGCTCTGTAAGTAGCTCGCTTTTCAACCATTCAATCAGCCTAATGTTTCTGGTTATGTCAATTTCCTTATCGGCTACTGCCATATCGGCCACCCCTATCCTGCATTTGCTCTTCCACATATTATATCATATAATATCCCATTTCCCGCATAATTTTCCATACGATCAAAGCCTGTCCGGCGAAACAGGATAGGAGCCTAATATTCTAAAAAATGTTGTCTTCCTTTGTATCATAGTAAGAGCATCTTTTATATCCTCATCATCCCTGTGACCAATTATATCGACAAAAAATATGTATCTGCCAAGCTTATTCCTCGTTGGCCTGGATTCAATGCGGGTCATATTAATATCCCATAAATTGAAGATGTCCAATATCCTGTAAAGGCTGCCCGGCTTATCCTCAGTAGAAAAAACAATAGATGTTTTATCGTGTCCCGTCCTGGCCGTAGTGGTTTTGCTTACAACAATAAATCTTGTGTAGTTGCTGTCATAATCCTGTATATCCGTTACAGCTATCTCCAGACCATAGACCCCAGCTGCCATCTCCGAACCGATAGCCGCAAGATCTCCTGCACCGCCAGCCACCTCCTCGGCAGCTGCCGCAGTACTATGGACAGCCTTTATATGTGCCCTGCCCATCTGCTCAGATAAAAACCTCCTGCACTGGCCTAAGGGCTGCGGATGCGATAGCACACAGCTTATCTTCATAATATCCGTTCCCCTTTTTACAAGGAGATGCTGCCTGATTGGAATAACCAGCTCAGCTTTTATACTCAAGGCAGTATCCTGGGCTAGCTCATCCATAGTTGCGTTAATTGCACCTTCGATAGAATTCTCTATTGGCACAATCGCCTCATCCAGTCTGCCATCACGCACAGCAGCTATTATCTCAGGAATAGAGAGAAAATCATGGGCTGTGTGGGGCATATCTTCAGCATATTTTCCTACTGCCTCATGGGAAAAGGTCCCCTTGGGGCCAAGATATCCTATATCTATCATTTACACCTCGCAAATAGCCATTTTTATTGTATTATTAATAATACCACT
The DNA here is from genome assembly GCA_012730015.1 of Clostridiaceae bacterium. Classification (GTDB taxonomy): domain Bacteria; phylum Bacillota; class Clostridia; order Acetivibrionales; family DTU013; genus JAAYBT01. The sequence goes on along the minus strand of JAAYBT010000187.1, from coordinate 28,459 downwards.
AAAAACTCATTTTTCCAATATTTTCGGGTCAATAACCCGACACCTCAGCGGTGTATATCGCAGCCTGTCGGCGACGCAACGGCTGCAAGCAGCTGCATAGCCATTGTCTGGTAATATTCCTTAGAACTAGGCATGGGGCTGCAGATTGATGCAAGCCTGTGAGGAGCAATTACAGGCTGTTTAACAGGCGAAGCTGGAATGCGGCAAAAGGCTTGCCATGGACGGCAAGCCCGCTGGCACTGAGGCAGGACGCCGAATTGGCAGCGTCCGCATTGGAGCGAGCCACGGCTAATACAGCCTGTCGGCGACGCAACGGCTGCAAGCAGCTGCAGCCCCATGCCTATTTTGTATACAAAAAAGGACCAGATTAGCCATCCGATCCTTATTGCTAAAGCTATAATTATTCCGCGGTATAGGGCAAAAGCGCAACTACCCTCGCACGCTTAATCGCCACTGTAACCTGACGCTGATGCTTGGCGCAGTTACCGGAAATTCTCCTCGGAAGGATTTTACCTCTCTCAGAAACATACTTTCTTATTTTAGCAACTTCCTTATAATCTATATCAGTAACCTTATCAACACAAAAAGAGCAAACCTTTTTCTTGGCTCTTCTCATTCTCATGCCGCCTCTGCCTTCCTTGTCATAGGAATCTCTGCTGCCTCTGTTATCTCTTCTTCCACCTGCCATTTTACACGCCTCCTTTCCAAAAAGTATCCTTAATCTTCATCTAAGATTATTTAGAATGGTAGTTCATCATCATCGTCCGTCTGGAAATAGCCATCGCTTTGATCATCAGCGGATGAAAATCCTTCAGCTTCCCTTACGGGCCTGTAGGGAGCTCCTCCCTCACTGTTCTTACGGCTCTCAGCAAAATAGAGTTCATCTGCTACAACCTCAGTTATATAATGCCTTTTACCATCGTTGTCGTCCCAGGTCCTGGTCTGCAGGCTTCCAACTACAACAACCTTCAAGCCCTTTGTGAAGTACTTGCTGCAGAACTCAGCCTGATTTCTCCATGCAACAATATTGAGAAAATCAGCTTGCCTTTCCTCACCCTGTTTGACAAATTTCCTGTCCACAGCAAGCGTGAAAGTGCATCTTGCAACATTATTGGTCGTAGTATAGCGCAATTCCGGATCCTTTGTAAGTCTCCCCATTAAAATAACCTTATTCATACAATCACCTATTTTTCCTTATTAATAATCATGTATTTGATTATTCCGTCCGTGATCTTATAAATTCTCTCAAGCTCACGTGGGAACTCAGGTTCTGCACTGAAATTAACAAGAACATAATAACCTTCGCTCTTGTCATTGATCAGATAAGCAAGCTTCCTCTTTCCCCATTCATCAATGCTATCTAACTGTGCGGATGTCTCAAGCAGGGTCTTGAACTTTTCTACAAGTGCCTGTATGTTTTCCTCACCAATATCGGCATCGATGATGAATATGGATTCATATTTGTTCATCATTTGATTATTCACCTCCTTCTGGACTGAACGGCTCTGCAACTTAAGTACAGAGCAAGGATTCGATTTGTTATTTTATCACATCATGTTAGATTGTGCAAGCATCAGAAAAAACTCAGAACAATTTGCTGACGACAAAAATTAGGAGCAAGAATGCTGCTGCCATAGAAATATTTATTATGGCATTGGCAGACAGCCTGATACGAGGGCGTTTCTTAGCAGAAGGAACCCTATTATTCCCTTTCTTAACCGCCAGCCCATTTTCTTTTATATATTGGTTTATAATATACTCTGCTTCCCTGAGGATAAGCTCATTTCCCTTACCGGCTTTAACACAAACCGCCTGCTGAGGCTGACTGTCTGCAGCCGCATCAGGTCCGTTTTTTAAAATAAGTATCGCCTCTTCGATCAAATTCGAGGAAATATTCTTTATCACAACAACTCTCTTTGTATTATCAGCCATCATCATGTCCTCCACGAACCATTTTGCTACATATAGTTTGTGAAAAAAATCCGGCTTTATTCAAAATTTCCTGTAAAGTTTATCTCACTGGGGCTTCTTCCAAATCTTTGCCACCAATACAGTCAAGTCATCACAGGGCTTGTCGGCACAACAGCTGCTTGCCTGTGTCAAAATTGAATCCGCCACTTCCTGAGGGTTAAGGCTTTCAATCGACTGAATATGCTTCATAAGCTGCCTGTCACCGGCCTCTTCGCCAGCCATACTGTCGATAATTCCATCTGTCACCATGATAATCATGTCGCCGCTTCCAGCATTTCTGCGAGCCAGCTCAGCATCAATTCCAGGTAAAATACCCGCAGGCAAAGAAGCAGACCTGATAATATCAACCTTGGCCTCCCGTCTAATATAGGTCGGTGCAGCGCCAATCTTGACAAATTCCACCTCCCCACTGAACAAATCAACAATCGACATATCAATGGTGCATGTGACATCTTCCTCGGAACCAAGTACAAGAACGGAATTAACCAAATTGATTGCCATGTCCTTGTCAAATCCTGATTCAAGGAAGCTCTCCAGCAAATCCACTGTCGCCTTGCTTTGGACAGCCGCATTATGACCGCTCCCCATTCCATCGCTCAGCGCAAGTATGTACTTGCCATTTCCGTTATTCATAAAGCTAAAGCTATCTCCAGACACATTACTTCCAAATTTCGGCAGTCGAGAAACTGCTGTAGTGAGCTTTAGGTCCTCGGCCTCAACCAGCTTTACAAGGCAAGTTCCATTCCTTCCTGCATTACAGCCGGTATTCTCACGCACCATCCTTCTACCCGCTACTTCAGAAACCACCTTCTCAATAATGCTTATGCAGCTTCTGGCACCTCCGCATGAATTATGGTAAATAGTAATCTCATATTTCCCCCATGCATTTTTATAGGCAATTACTTCTCTGGCTTTGGCATTCCATTTAACGAGGGCAGCGGCAATTGCATCCTCCAGCGGGCTCAGAAAGCTTACATCGGTTCCGATTTCCCGGGCCAGACCAGTGATTACCCTAGACATCCCCTCAAATTGACGGCTGATTACAATACGGCTTTCACCCAGCTTGCTCTTCCAAACAATATTGACCTTGAAAAGCTCGTACATGTTGTTCACTGCATTAACAAACTCATTGATTCTGGGGCACATATCAAGAAAATAGCCTGGGACATCACACTCCTCAACCCTACCCTTCATCTCAAGCTTCTCCACTATTTGAAACATGACCTGATATGTATCGTAGAAATTACGCTCCCAGCAATGCATGCAAAGGCTGCAATCACTGCAAATCCTGTCTGCCACTGTGTCAAAAAGTATGTTTATGTCGCGCTTTTCAGCCGGAGTCCCTATCCCGGCAATCTCTTCGAAGGTTTTTGATAAATCCTTAAAGGCCTTTGAAAATTTCATCAGTCTTTCTACCGTAATGTCTCGAATTCTTTGAGAGTAACCCCTGCGATCCTCAAGCTCTGCCGCATCAGTAATAAACGGGCTTGTAAGCCTATTTATAACACTATTCGGTAAGAAGCAAAAGGGCACTGCGGCAACCATAATTTCCTTTAGCAGGAGCATGGATTCTATTGTTCCATTGAAGTAAATTGCGAGAATCATATTTCCAAAAATGAAACCGAGTGCCGTTCCGATTCTACCCAGCTTCCCAAATATTCCGGCTAGCATACCACACAGTGCATATGTGCCGGCCACCGAAGGTGTAGCTTCGGCAGAAATGCTAATTATCAGCCCAATTATTGCGCCTGAGGCTGCGCCAACACCTGCACCGCACTTGTTGCTTAGGAGCAACAGAACTAACACACAAATAATATTTCTTATAGAAAAGCCCACTAGCTGGATCATTCCCATCCCAGACAATACAAGTGCTGCCGTAACAGCTGTGCTTATTATCTCCTCATTATCCGGTATGGTTTTTTTGGATATCCCGGCTATCACCGGCAGTGAAAAACTAAATATGAAGTAGAGAACGAAAGAAATAAAGGAGCTAAGTATTGCCTTCAAAATATCATATAGTAAGAACCCCTGCAAAGCTGAAAGCATCATCTGAGGTATCAACACAGAAAAAAACACTACTATTGAAGCTTTAAGATTAATCTTAGAGCTTGCTTTGTTCTTAAGAGGAACACTTAACACGCTAAAGAGTAGCATAAAAGCAATATTAAGATAAATGGTTTCTAAAGAGCCTTGGACTAGAGTTCCAATAAAAACTGCCACAGCAGTCAAAAATCTGATTCCCCTATTCCCACAGCAAGCTGCATAGAATACTGCTCCTACCGGTAGACCCGCGGATATCCCGCTGTTTCCCAGCATAAATGCACAAATCAATATCAAGTAGTTATTATGGTAAAGGAAAATTTTTCTGACTAACTCTGAAAAAGAGCCCACCCTGGCCCCTCTGCTCATTGGTGTCATAACAGTTTTCATCTTTTGTATCCCCCCGTCCTAAATGATTATACCGGTGGATACATATGAAAATTGTCGTAATGGGGCTCGTTTCCCGGAAAAGTTTTTGACAGTGATTTGCAAAAAGAAACAAATACTGGAATGGCCTATCTGCGGCTATTATTTGATTTTTTACTGCTATTTAGCCAGCTGCCCCACTCCCTCTTCTTATCCCTATCATTACTATTTTGCTTATAAAGGCTATCTTTACGCCCATTTATTTTATACTGATTCTCGTGATTGTTATCCTGTCTGCCTTTTAGCTGTCCAAGCAGATCTTCTCTCAGCTTTTCTCTTTCATCCTTCAAATCCTTTTGGAGCTTCTCGGCATTGTTCTTTTTACCATTACCTGATTTGGCTGAATTGCTATGGTTATTGTCTTTCTGGGTTTGGCGCTTCTTGGCGGCATCATCCCAGAAGCTTTTGCCGCTGTTGCTCTGCCTGGCCTTTTCCTTTGCCTTCTGCACTTCCTGCCTGGCCTTTTCCTTTGCCTTCTGCACTTCCTGCTTGGCCTTTTCCTTTGCCTTCTGCACTTCCTGCTTGGCCTTTTCTTTTGCCTCCTGCTCCTCCTGCTTAGCCTTCTCCCTGGCCTCCTGCTCTTCCTGCTCAGCCTTCTCCCTGGCCTCCTGCTCCTCCTGCTTGACCTTTTCTTTTGCCTCCTGCTCCTCCTGCTTCGCCTTCTCCCTGGCCTCCTGCTCCTCCTGCTCAGCCTTTTCTTTTGCCTCCTGCTCCTCCTGCTTGACCCTTTCTTCCTCTTGCTTTGACTTCTCCTCGGCCTTATCGCTTGCCTTTTTCAGCAGATCATTAATGCTCGCTCTCTTAAACTCCTTAATCTGAGATACCGGCTCGGCTTCCGATTTCAGCGCATCCTCGATTAGTACCAGCTTGCCCGGTGTAACTCCAAACCTTCTGGCATCATTCCTCTGCTCGATACTAGCTTCTCCAATGAGGATTTCTGAATTGACCTTTTCTTTCTCAAGTTCCTTTGAAGCCGCTTTCTCAATATTTTCTCTCAATGCAGTGGATTTTTTAGAGCTATTACTTGAAACTGTTAACAAAATAGCATTTTGGACTGTGCTCGGCTCAGAACCACCTTGATCGGCCGCTTGTGCCTTGCCGGCAGCCACCGGTTTGTCCGGGACTTGTCCACCCGTTACAATATCGGCTTCTTCAGTAGTCTGCCCTTTGCCGGAAATTATTCCCTTGCCAGCCAATTGCGGATCATCGCTATCTAAATATCCTTGCTCTACCGCAGCATTAAGCAGCTGCTTGACTGCTATATCGACCCTATGATTCTTGAGATCGCTTGCGTCAATCAGGCCTTCTCCACTATGGTTCAGGGCTTCCACTTCTATGATTCTGTCATAAATATTGACTGTAAGCTCAACACTCGGATTGATATCAACATGAACATAGCTATAAGGCAAAGTATAGCAATAGCCTGCGTACCCTACTCCAAGTGTCAGCAATCCTGCTGCTGCAATTGACGCAATCCTTGTAACAAGCCTCCTCCTCTTTGCCCTTTCGGAGGGCCGGTTCGAATCAATTTCCTGCCCAATTACCATGTCCTTCGTAGCTTTCACTTTCATAAACGATCCGTTCTTAGTCAATACAATGGCGTAATTCCCGTTTTTATAAGCTACTATCCCCTTCAAATCCCCGGCCTCCTTCCATATTTCATTTTAATACAATAAAAGAAATGCGATATTTGTGTTATTGCTATTTTACTACAGCGCTACAGATTTATGTAGTCCCTGATGAAGGTATAGTCACCTGTTATGATAACAACTACCGCTATAATATACTTTCGGAATCGCTCGATGGTTTTTTGGGGTATCCCAGAGACTTTTTCCAACTGGGTGATTGGAAGATACCTTTTTACCATTACCTGCTGCATCATATCGGGCTGCGATAGTATTAATCCGACCAGCTTGCTGCATTGACTTCGCGTTTTACTGTGCTTAGGTGATACCCTGGCCAGATCTGAATATGTAATGTTCCAAGCTGCCAGTTCCTTGCCCAGCTCCCCCAATTCAAGCCTTCTATATTCCGCAAGCCTCTGATCCGAAAAGATTTGAAATGCTTCTCCACTACTAATATCAAAATCCTCATTCTGACCATCCATGTGCAAAGTCAACGGTACCACGTTGTTATGACGGCTTTGTATTCGATAATAATCAATAAGTCTTTTTTTTATAACATTACGGGACAAGGAGAAAAAGTTACCCTTCGAACTGTCAAAAGAGTTAATAGCTTCAACAAAGGCCATCATAGCTATACTGAGCTCATCATCCGAGCCATAGTTCAAGTATTTTCCGGACACCTTATTAGCACAGGAAGCAATAAATGGCTTATATTCCTCAACAAAGCTGTTTAGCTTCCCTGAATCATCCTTAATCTCCGCGATTTTTTCGTTAATAGCATTAAACTGCATTGATCCTCCTATTGTACACTGAGGTTCGTCTAAGCATATTGTATCATGATAAATTATGAACTAATATCGAGGACATGATTAAGTAAAGCAACTTTAATATTTGTGAAAAGTAATTGAAATATTATGATGGTGTATGTACTGGCAGCGCCTGTTACTCCTTTCTTTTTACGGGGACTATTATGCGGGTGATATTGTGCAGCTCATCCAAGTGCACCGAACCATCCGCTTCAATTTCCAGATAGATCCGTGGATAAGAAATACGCACCGCCGGTAGCAGTGCGTTATCCCCATGGCAGAGCGCTGGCAGTCAATTACAGCGGCGGTTATTATGATTTATGGAAGGTTTATGAGGTTCTTAGCCAATACATGGAACAAAATGGGTATGTACTTTCACCCATTAGATTGCACCCATGTCGGGTGCGCCAACAAAAAACAGCAGACGTACGTCTCTGCTGTTTTTATCCCTAAACCCTTAATTTACCGCAATGTTTTCCTGCGGCTACATTCTCTTGCCTTTCAGCCTTACTGCTCCATCTGCTTCCCCAGGAATCCTGCGGCAGATTGCGCAAGCTTTGCCTCCACCTCGCCCATTTGACTTTCAGGGTTCGTAGAAAGCAGCAGCACAGCTCCGATGGGATCACCCTCGGAAATGATAGGTGATACAACCTGAGATGTATACTTCCTATCTGAGCCTTCATCGGCAAGTATGGATATGCTTTTATCATCTGACGATTTTACAACAAAAGTGTTTTTTTCTTCAATAACTCTTTCCAAATCCATGCTGAGCGATTTTTCCAAAAACTCCTTTTTAGATGCTCCGGACACAGCAATTATTGTATCTCTGTCTGAAATACATGTGATATGCCCACTTGTCTTGTATATAGAGTCTGCATATTGAGCTGCAAAATCGCCTAACTCCCCTATCGGAGAATACTTTTTCAGTATGACTTCGCCTTCCTTATCGGTGAATATCTCCAGGGGGTCGCCTTCTCTTATTCTTAAAGTTCTTCTGATTTCCTTGGGTATAACAACTCTTCCAAGATCATCAATTCTGCGTACAATACCGGTTGCCTTCACTGTCGTTACCTCCTTATCGAATGTTTTAAAGGAAATTCGCACCTTTATGGTTCTAAACATTCTTTATTGAATGTTTCTAACTGCCTTTTTAGTATCTATACTTTATTGGAGTTTTATACATAAGTGGCGATTTGAGAAAAACAGAAAGGGACTGCCTTTGAAGGAAGTCCCAGGTCTTGCAATATTTTTTTTGCGTAATTCTTTATCCTATCGAGTCATAAACATCATTATTGATTTTGATTTCGGCGCCCCTCGCCCAATCGGCAAGCATTCTCTCATAAAGCTTTACCTTTACAAACGAGGTGCCATATTCATAGTTTTCCATAGCACACTTAAGGCTGACCGGCTCTCCCTGGGCATATCTTTCATCAACCCTGATGATGTGGTAGCCTGCTCCCGTCTGAATAGGCGTCTGAGTAAACTGGCCAGGTTCAAGCGCAAATGCCGCTTCCTTGAAAGATTCATAGAAGGTGGAAGACATTCCAAATACATAATCGCCGCCTCTGGTATTTGAGCCGGTATCCTCAGAGTTTTCACCAACAAGCTTTACAAAATCCTCCCCTGCATTGAGCTTTTCAATCAGGTCTTGTGCCTTCTTCTTTGCAGCATCCTTCTCTTCCTGGGTGGCTTCTTCACCAGTCGCAACAAGTATGTGTCTGGCCCAGACCGCTTCCTCAGCGTTTTTCCTAAACTGTACATCCTCCTTGAACCATTCCGGATTTGTACTATAATAGCTTTCTACACTGGCATCAGCATCCGGTATCTTGCCTATCTGGTCATACTGATACTTATAAATAATATAGCTTTGGATCTGAGCATTCTTCATTATATTGATAGGAAAGCCGTACTCTTCTTCAAATGCTTTGTTGGCTTTGATTTTGTTGCCGCCTCCTAATGGGTCGATAAATGTCGTTTGAATATAACTATCGAGGTTGTCGCGCTCCTCCTTGGACATCGAGATACCTGCCTCTTTTGCTCTTGAGTACTGAGCCTTTGAGTCCTTCAGGGAATCCATAGTCTTCTTCTTCGCTACCTCCAGGGCATCTTCTCCGCCAATCTTCGTCATCCAGAAGGTTTCCTCGCTAATATTGGGATCGACCCTAAGGGCTTCAGTATACATAAGCTGCTTTTGATACTCCAAGTTGTACTTGAATTCATCCACTGTGATCTTCTCGCCGTCAACCCTTGCAACAACATTTCCTGCTGAACTAAAATAAATTGCAAGGCCTATTGCAATAAAGACTATCACAGCAAGAGCAATCAGGCCATATTTCACAAATATAGGCAAGGTCTTCTTATCGTCCGTATTGTGGCTGTCCTTTTTCATATCTCTATATGCTTTATCCAAACCACTCGCTCCTTACATTATTATTGGCTAAGCTGATTAACTACTCGACTTTCCCGTAGTGTCTTGGCCGCTTGCCTGCACAGCAGGCTATCGACGCGGTGTGATATCACACCTCAGCATGTCGGTACCTGCTTCTCAAAGTACTACTCACAAGCTGAGGCAGGAAAGTTGAGTTAATTACATTATAGTAGATAATCAATTCACATCAAAGTCTTTTAAATCCTGTAACAGAATTTTAATATTGTCAAGAAGATGGTTTCTATTCTCCGGCAATACCTTGTATACTATATATGGCGCCGTCCCGGCATTAAAGAGAAGCTGGCGTCTATATTTTTCTGCTGCTTTTCCAAAAGCCTGTAAATTAAAATCCTTTCCGTTTGCTATGCTTAGGATTATAGTATCATTTTTTTGCGTAACGGATGAAAAGCCCAGCGAGTACGCTAAGGTTTTAATATAGGCTATTTTTATAAGGTTCTCCACCGAGTCGGGAATATCTCCGTATCTGTCCATCAATTCGTCTTCTATATCCAAAACATCCTGCTCGTGCCGAATTGCAGCTATTTTCCTATACATCTCAATTTTCTTGTTCTCCGTATTGATATATGAGTCATCTATATAGGCACTGACGTTGATATCTATTGTAATCTCGGCCTCTTCCTCCCTCACCGGTTCTCCCCTCAATTCCCTGACAGCTTCATCTAGCAGCCTGCAATACATGTCATAGCCCACCGACTCCATATGTCCATGCTGCTGCGAGCCCAGTAAATTGCCGGCACCACGGATTTCCATATCACGCATGGCAATCTTGAAGCCTGAGCCAAGCTCAGTAAATTCCTTGATAGCCTGCAGCCTTTTCTCCGCCACTTCGTTAACAATCTTATCCTTTTTGTAAGTGATATATGCATAGGCCAGCCTGTTTGAACGCCCTACACGCCCCCTAAGCTGATATAGCTGAGCCAGTCCCATCCGGTCCGCATCCTCGACAATGATCGTGTTCACGTTGGGCATATCCAGCCCGGACTCGATTATAGTGGTGCATACCAGCACATCAAATTCGCCTCTTATGAAGCTCATCATAACATCTTCCAGCTGTCTTTCTTCCATTTGACCATGAGCAACAGCAATCCTAGCCTCCGGAACCAGCGTCTGTATCTCAGAAGCCTTGATATCGATAGAGCGTACCCGGTTATAAAGATAGAATACCTGTCCCTGCCTGCCGATTTCCCTGATTATAGCATCCTTCACTACTTCCCTGTTGTACTCCATCACATAAGTTTGTACAGGATATCTCTCTTCAGGCGGGTCCTCGATAATGCTTATATCTCTTATGCCTACAAGTGACATGTGGAGAGTCCTCGGTATAGGTGTGGCAGAGAGTGTCAGCACATCAACTCCCGGCGCTAGATTCTTCAGGCGCTCTTTGTGAGCCACCCCAAAGCGCTGCTCCTCGTCCACAACAAGCAGACCGAGATCCTTAAAATGAATATCCTTCTGAAGTAGCCTATGGGTACCGATAAGCACATCAACATTCCCCAACTTGACATTTTTCAATATCTTTTTCTGTTCAGTTTGCGTTCGGAAGCGACTTATGACATCAACTGAAACCGGGAAATCCTTCAGCCTTTCAACAAAGCTATTATATTGTTGCTGTGCCAATACTGTTGTAGGCACAAGGTAGGCTACCTGCTTTCCGTCCATAGCTGCTTTGAAAATCGCCCTAACGGCCACCTCGGTTTTACCATAGCCCACATCTCCGCACAGCAGCCTTTCCATGACATGCCCCGACTCCATGTCTTCCTTTATTTCCTCTATGCACTTAAGCTGATCCTCGGTTTCCTCATAAGGGAATTGCTCCTCGAATTGAGTCTGCCAGACAGTGTCCTTCGAATATGCAAAGCCCTTAGTGGCCTGCCTGCGCGCGTAAAGCTTAATCAACTCGGCAGCCAGCTCTCTTAATGAGTCCTTTACCTTTCTCTTTGTCTTTATCCAGTCCGTTCCCCCAAGCTTGCTTACCTTTGGCTGTTTGGCCTCGGAACCGATGTATTTCTGGATTAGGTCCAGCTGGTTAGTCGGTATATAGAGAAAATCCCCTTCGCGGTAACGAATCTTCAAATAATCATTTTTAACGCCTTCCACCGAAAGCTTTTCGATGCCCACATACTGTCCGATGCCGTGAGCCTGATGCACCACATAATCGCCGATGCTCAGCTCAGTAAATACACTAATCGGCCTTCCTTTATGCTTGCTCGAAGTTTTGGCAAGCTTCCTTCTATCCTGACCATACACCTCTTTATCACTAACTACCACAAAGCCAATGGTCGGGTATTCAAAGCCCCTGTTCAGACTGCCGTGAGTAATGATAACCTGTCCGGCTTGCATAGGATTTACGAGCGTATTTTCATACACTGCTTCAATGCCTTTGTCCAAGAGCGTTTCACGCAGACGCTCGCCGCGCCCCTTTGTCCCGGAAAGCAGCAAGACCCTGTTCCTATCTCGCTTCCATCCAATAAGGCTTTCTGCAAGCATATTAATATTTCCCTGAAAAGAGCCCATACTCCTACCTGGAAGATTGACTGCCCAAGCATCTTTTAAGGAAATGTTATCACCGTGAATCGTATGCATATAAAAGACTTTTCTTTTCTCCGAGACGGCAAAAATATCTTCGTAGTCGAAATACAGCTCCGTTCCCTGAGTCAGCAGCTGCCCCTTTTCAAGCATTGCCTTACATATTTCTGCATGCTCCAGCAGCAGATTGTCCAGCCTCTGTTCTTGCCTTGCAGGTTCGTCCATGAATAAAATATTCTCCTCGCCTGCATAGTCGATAAAAGAAGCAGGTTCATTGGTTATATAGGCTATGTATCTGTCAATTCCAGGAAAATACCAGGCTTGTGTGATGCTCTCAATGTCTGCATTGACTCTGCCGGCCAGACTGTGATTCTTCTTGCCTGCTTTTGCCAGATCCAGGCTTATCGATTCAATTATTCTATCCTTCATTTCGGAGGAGTAAATAATTTCCCGGGCAGGAATTATTCTCACGCCTTCAATTTTACCGGTGGAGCGCTGCGTGTTAACATCAAATGAGCGTATGGAGTCAACTTCGTCATCAAACAGCTCAAGCCGGATGGCACTGTCCTCATCGACAGGAAAAACATCGACAATACCACCTCTTAGCGCATATTGTCCCCGCTTCTCAACTGTATCAACTCTCTCGTAGGCCATCATAACAAGCTTGCGCGATAAATCCTCCAGATCGACTCGACTCTGATAATCTATTTCGATTATGCTCCCCATCAGCAAATCTGGTTGGATTAGTCTGTGAGAAATGGCCTCTATGGAGGTAATTACCATAGAGAAATCGCCCCGGCTAACGCGGTCGAGAACCGTTAACCTTTGAAAAATTGCATCATAGCTCTTCGCCTCAACGTCATAGAGCATTATTTCCTTGGTAGGATAAAAGAGCGCATCATCACCCAGAAAGAAGGTGAAGTCTTCAAATATCTTCCTGGCCTGCATTTCGTTGTGGGCAACAAAAATGCCCTTTCGCCCTGAATGCCGGCAAAGGGCATAACAAATATGAGCCTTCTGGGACTCAGAGGGCCCTATGATATTTACAGGCCGGGTGTAATTCTTCGCAGAGGATAGAATTCGCCTGTATTCTTCCAGTTCCAACAGTGGGGCGATTAAATTGTTCATAAAACCTTCCATGTCTGTGTTTACATTAACCAGCGGCAGGACCTTGGAGCAGGAAACACAATTCCCATAAACAGCACTGCTACCACCAAAACAGAATAGACACTTCTACATATCCTAATCTCTGCACTCTTGATGCTGCTGATCCCCGTTTTCCTTCTGGTTGCCGTTATACAAATTCATTGCTGCTTCAATGCCCAGGTCAACAATTGCCGCGGCCGCAGCTGCAGCTTTTTCTATGCCTTGCCAAATTGTCTTCCCATCACCGGCGCTAAGCTTGCTCAGAACATAATCAGCTAATTCCCAGCCTTCAGGCGCCTTTCCGATTCCAATCCTTATTCGAGGAAAATCATCTGATTGGAGCTGATATATAATGGATTTCATGCCGTTGTGGGTGCCGGAGCTGCCCTTGGGGCGAATTCTTAAAGACCCGGCAGGCAAATCCGCATCATCGTATATTACAATAAGTTTCTCCATGGGCAGCTTATACCATTCGACTATATCACGAATACTCTCGCCGCTAAGATTCATAAATGTCTGCGGCTTGACCAGCAGAACCCTGTTTTCCTTTATTGTACCCTCACCGCTAAGCGCTTTATGCTTAAGACGGTTTACCTTGATTGAATATTTTGCTGACAAAACATCTATTGCATTGAAACCAACGTTATGCCTGGTATTATCATATTTCCTCCCCGGATTTCCCAGACCGGCGATAATGGTCAAATTCTCCAACACAGCACCTCCGAATGGCTCATTCCCTTTGTGTAAAAAGCGTGCTGATGGAGATGTCCCCATATATTCTCTCTATAGCTTCTGCAAAAATAGTAGCCACGGAAAGAAGAGTAATCTTGCCTGTTGGCCTATCCTTTGGAAGCGGAATAGTGTTGAGCATAACTAATTCTCTAATGCAGGACTCTTCGATTTTTTCGCAGGCTTGTCCAGAAAGCACTCCGTGGGTGCAGCATACATATACTTCCCTTGCTCCCATCTCCATTAGCGCATTGGCTCCCTGCACAACAGTTCCGCCGGTATCTATCATGTCATCAATCAGGACAACTCTTTTGCCGGCTACGTCACCGACTATATTCATAATCTCGCTCACATTGGCCTTGGGCCTTCTTTTATCGATAATGGCTATGGGTATATCAAGCCATTCCGCAAACTTCCTTGTACGAGTAACACTACCTACATCGGGAGATACCGCTACCACATCACTGGTATCACCAAAAAGCTCCTGGAAATAGTTAGTAAGAATAGGCACTCCCCTCAAATGGTCAACCGGGATATCAAAAAAGCCTTGTAGCTGCGGGGTATGTAAGTCCATTGTCAGTATTCTGTCTGCTCCTGCCACAGTGATTAGATTTGCCACAAGTTTGGCAGAAATAGGGTCTCTGGCCTTGGCCTTCCTGTCCTGACGTGCATACCCGAAATAGGGCATGACAGCAGTAATCCTGCCGGCGGAAGCTCTCCTTAATGCATCCATTATTATAAAAAGCTCTACCAGGTTGTCATTCACAGGCGCGCATGTGGACTGGATCACGAACACGTCAGATCCACGCACAACCTCACCGATATTAATAGCGGACTCACCATCGCTAAATTTCCCTACAGTTGCAACTCCCAGGGGCAAACCAATTTTTTCCGCGATTTCCTCAGCGAGGGCACGGTTTGAGTTCCCAGCAAATATTTTGATATCCTTGCCATGCAGATTCATTTCAGTGCTCCTTTTTTTGTATGATGTAATCATTGCATTTTTCTCTTTTTAATTATTTGTGATATATGCTCAAGCTGCATCCTGTCATTAACACCCAGGACCTCATTGCTATCATCTACTTTGTATACACCTACACTATACCCCTTTGTCAGCAGAATTTCCAGTGTATCGGTAAGATAGTATTCCATTTGGGCGTTGTCATTGGTTAACAGGCCCAGGGCCATCTCCAGCTCCTTCGATGAGAAAACATACATGCCGGAATTTATCTCGCAGATAGCCTCTTCCTCTTCGCTTGCATCCCGCTGCTCCACAATTCTCTCAAAGTTCCCCTGCAAATCTCTGACAATCCGCCCATAGCCATGCGGATCCAAAAAATCCGCTGTAATAACCACGGCCTTGAAACCCATGCTATTCATATATTCAATTGCTTTTCTTATGGTGTCGGAAGAAATTAGCGGAACATCACCGCACAGTACAACTACTGAACCGTCACTCCCGCTAATATATTCATGAGCCTGCTGCACAGCGTGTCCTGTGCCAAGCTGCCGCTCCTGAAGCACGTAGTCAACCCTATTTCCCATGTATTCCTTCACTTGTTCGGCCTTATGCCCCACGATGGCGATACACTGCTCAATACCTGCCCCTCTGGCTGCTTCATAAACCCATTCTATCATTGCTTTGCCGCAAATCTCATGTGTAACCTTTGCTTTATCCGATTTCATCCTCTTGCCCTCGCCGGCAGCAAGAATTAAGGCGGTAATATGTCCCATTTCAGTGATGTCCTTTCAGGTTCCTCATCCCGCATATATTATTGCACTACTCGGGCAATATTTCAACAAAAAAAGACACTTCATTTCAAAGTGCCTCTCTAGGTCTATTCTTCAGTGGTTGTTGTCGAAACATATTTGTCAAGTATCGCTGTCTGAATTTTGTCTCTTGTGGCTGCATTGATCGGATGCGCAATATCCTTGAATTCGCCGTCTGGTGTCTTTCGGCTTGGCATGGCTATGAACATGCCGTTTTGGCTCTCTATCACTTTGATATCGTGTACAACGAACTCATTATCAAAGGTTACGGATACAACTGCCTTCATCTTGCCCTCAACGTCAATTTTCCTAATGCGGACATCTGTGATCTCCATGATCTGCTACCACCTTCCTGAAATATAATTGTGAAATAAACCTGCTATATAATTATATTCTATATAAAATCTCATTTTCCTTCTTAATTTTTTACATTTTATAACTACACCCCGGAAATAGACAGGCAATTGCTTGGTTCTATTCCTGTAATGCCATTGTCTTCGTCCACATTGTGGAGGGTAAGCAAGGAGAACCAACTGCCTACAAGCTTCTTGAGCGGCTCGGCAGTTTGAATCATAATGCCGATTCCCGCCACCTGGCACTCAAACTCACGAGAAAGCTCCAAAATGCCTTTCGCTGTGCCTCCGCCCTTCATGAAGTCATCTATGAATAGCAGTCTGGAATTTCGCTTCAGGGAGCGAAGGGGTAATACCATGGTCTGTATCTTTTTCGATGAGCCGGAAATATAGTTTATATTTACCGAAGCTCCGTCGGTGGCTTCATTATAATGCCTGACTATAATCAGCGGCACACTCATATATCTGGCGGTCATGAAGGCAAGGGGAATACCCTTAGTTTCAACGGTAATCACATAGTCAATGTCCTCTTTGTAGAAACGGCCTGCAAAGACCTTGGCAATATCCGAAACGATATCCGGATTGTATATCATGTCCAGCATATACAAATACCCGCCAGGTAGTATCCGTTCCTTCTTGCCCAGCTCTAGACAGAGCCGTTTGGCAAGCTTTAGGGTCTCTTCACCTGAATACATAGGTAGGTAACGTACTCCACCGGAAGCACCCGTTATGGTCTCCACCGTGCCAAGGCCCTGCTTTTCGAGGGCTCCTCTAATTATATCAATGTCCTCACTGATGGAGGATTTTGCACTGCCCAGCATATCAGCGAACATTCCAAGCGTAAAAACCTTGCCCGGCGAATCGCATAGTATCCTCTGCAGCGCAGATATCCTTTCGTTTCTATGAAGCTTTTCCATATATTCACTCATTTTGCACCTACCTAAGGCCTTTGCGATATTACCTTAATATAGTTTAGCTGTGAGACGGAACTCAAAATATGTTACATCGCAAAAATGCCCATGCCTATTCACTATATAATTATTTTTCTTCTCAGCTTATGTCTCCTATTATTGTATCACAAAATAACGAATGTTCTACGTTTTTTTTCATTAATTGTTCGTATTATTTTGGAACATATTATCAATAGGTATTTATTAAGGAATCTGATGAATATAATATATGGCATATTGTTTCAATGAGTTGTCAATGCTTAGTATGAACCAAGGAAGGACAAATGATCATGTTTTACATTTATGAATAAATATTGTATGATTAAAATATCATGAGGATAGGCTTGGGAGTGTAATTATATGCAGATTGACGGGCTTTTGGGTGCAAGAGAAATAAAAAAGATACATTTCACCGGCATAGGCGGAATTAGCATGAGCGGTCTTGCTGAGATTCTAGCTAACCAGGGTTATATTATAACGGGTTCAGATATAAAGTCCTCTTCTATCACGCAAAAGCTGGAGAAGGCAGGAATTAAGGTAACAATCGGCCATCAGGCCGAAAACGTGACCGGTGTAGACCTTTTGGTTTACACAGCGGCTGTAAAGCCCAATAACCCGGAGCTTGTCGCGGCATCTGAGGCCAGCATTCCATTGATAGACCGGGCAGCCTTGCTTGGCGAAATTATGACAAAATATCCCAGAAGTATAGCCATATCAGGCACGCATGGGAAAACCACGACAACCTCCATGCTTTCAATGATTATGCTGGAAGAGGGGCTTGACCCGACCATTCATATCGGCGGTGAGCTCACCGCAATCGGAGGTACTACGAGGATTGGGGAAAGCGATTATTTTATTGCCGAAGCCTGCGAATATACAGGAAGCTTTCTAAAACTACACCCCTATTTGGCTGTTATCCTGAACATCGAATATGACCATGCTGATTATTTCAAGGACTTGGCGCAGGTTCAGGATTCTTTTCATAGGTTTGCACAGCTTGTTCCTGAGAATGGATGGTTGCTGGTCAATGCAGATAACTCTTTGGCCGTCGATATTATGGAGCGTGTGTCCTGCAATAGAGTTACCTTTGGGATTCAAAATAATGAGCACGACTGGAGCGCCTCGAATATCACCTATGATAGCATGGGGTGCGCATCTTATACCCTAATGCATCAAGATGAACCGGTTTGCGAAATTAAGCTGAAGGTGCCCGGCATACATAATGTAAGCAATTCCCTCGCGGCAATAGTGGCAGGCAGCATAATGGGCTGTAGTATGGCCTCTGCGGCAAAAGCACTACAAAAATTCACCGGCACTAACAGACGTTTTGAGCTGAAGGGAAAGATCGAAGGTATTACAGTGATGGATGATTACGCTCATCACCCTACAGAAGTGGCCGCCACATTAAAAGCCGCCGCTAACTGCCATTATTCAAGGATTTGGTGCGTTTTCCAGCCGCATACCTATACCCGTACAAAGTGCCTGTTGGACGAATTCTCTAAATCATTTGGTGATGCAAATTTCGTGATATTGTCAGACATCTATGCCGCTCGCGAGGTGGACTCCGGAGAAGTTAACTCCTCCATCCTTGCGGAAAGGATACTGGGCACAGGCAAAAAAGCCTTTTATATTAAGGGCTTTGATTCAATAGTCGAATTCCTCGATAAAAATGCGGAGCCCGGCGATCTTATCATAACAATGGGAGCCGGGGACATATACAAGGTTGGCGAGATGTTTCTGGACGCCAGAAAAAAGCTTGCCGTTAGCTGACTATTATTTGGGGCCTTAGCAGTTGTTATTTTTCAGCTATATGTGATCTGAGCAAGGCTACAGCCTGACCGTTGCTAGCCTTGATTGTTGTTATGCTCTTCAGGTGACCGTTGCTAGCCTTGATTGTTGTTATGCTCTTCAGGTGACCGTTGCTATGCCTTGACCGCTGATCTTTGCTATGCCTTGACCACTAATCTTTGCCATGCCTTGACCGCTGATCTTTGCTATGCCTTGACCGTAGTCATGGCAAATCGAATCTCGCCCTCTGCTGCGGTTTTACCCTCTACAGTGGCTTTCACCTTTGCCTTAACGACACCGAGCTTCGAAGATAGTATTTCAACCTCCATGCGCAATGTGTCTCCAGGCATTACCTGCTTTTTAAACTTCATTGCGTCTATGCTTGCGAAAACACCCAGCTTCTTATCCTTAATCTCGGTTTTAGCTTCGCTGCCTGCGCCCGAACTATCGCCAGCACCTGCACTACCGCCTGTGCCTGCTTTATCGCCAACATCTGCGGCCTCGCTGCCCAGGTCTGCTGCATCGGCATTTACGGCGATACCTGCCGTCTGGGCGAGAGCTTCGACAATCAGTACCCCCGGCATAATCGGAAATCCTGGGAAATGGCCCTGAAAGAAGGGCTCATTAACGGTAACATTCTTAATTCCCACTGCCCTTTTACCGGGCTCAAGTTCGACTATGCGATCCACCAGTAAAAATGGATATCTGTGGGGTATTATTTTTTGTATATCTACATTAGAAAGCATCCTTACACCTCAACTATTTTTTATTGCCCTATTAACCTAAGCCAATTTACTCTAAAGATGCACAGCCCTTCACAAGCTCCGGCAATATTTCATCAATAAAGTATTTTGCGCTGACAAGATCCGACTTGCAGAGCTTATCAACAATGGCATAGTATTTGTCAACAAAGGGCACGATATTGTTTAGCCGCACCTCATTAACACACTCCATAATCGCATCTATATAGTCTGCGCAAATGAGAATTCTCCCTTCTATTGTGTCGTCCTTGCCATCAAAGAGAATATTTCTGTAAATACTTTTATAGGGCTCCTCCATATTCACAAGCAAATTCTCCTCGACGACCTCCTTCTCCAAAATGTTCAGCATGTCTCTGAGCTGCTCGTTTTTATGCTTCACGGTACTGATAATATCACCGGTCATTGCCTCAACCACATCATGGTTTAGCAGCTTCTTAAAAAGTCTGCGCCAATCAATCTCATTTCCATTTTGCTCTTCAATCAGTGCCAGCATCTGGCCTACCTGAGAAACAAAAAAGGAATGTTCGCTGACCGTTGCCCTCTGGTGCATGAAGTCAGTGGACCAGCGTCCCATATTATTCAGTTTGCGTACTGTCTGCAAATAATAATGCAACCCCATATGTTCTCTCCCAGTATCTTGCAGCACTTCATTGCTAATATGTATATCATTAATACTACCATAATTATAGTGTTTCCGCACTATTTTCCCAGCATTTTTACATAACACAGGGGGACGAATGATACAGGGGGACGTTTTTATTGTGTCATTCGTCGTCCCTCTGCACAAAGCTATAAACCAATAGGCCGGTGCACATTTTCTCAACCTTTGTGTGGATTTTTTCTTGAAAAGGGCCTGTTTTATGGCTAACCCTCCATAAATACGGCCTTTTCCCGGATAAAAGAACACATTAATTGCGAAAATGAGCACCGAGGTCCCCTGCCGCAAAACGGCGATGCGCAATTATATCATGAATCTGTGAAGATTCATGATATAATATCTACATCTACATCTGCAAAAACTTGTTCCCATAACTACAGGAGATGTTTTACTATGAGCGCTTTTAGATATATCAGAGATCTTTTACTATGGCACAAATACAGGTATGTACTGGGCGTTATCTTTCTACTATGCGTCGATATACTCCAGCTGGTGATGCCGAAAATTCTGGGCAATGCTACAGACTCACTGGAAGGCGGAACACTGACAAGAGCTAAACTGGCCGAGTTCGCAGTTATTATCGCACTAATTGCGATTGGCATAGCTACATTCAGGTTTCTATTTAGGTATGCGCTGTACGGAGCATCCAGATCCATAGAGCTCTCTTTTAGAAACAGGTTTTACGCGCATCTGCAAAGGCTATCATCAAATTACTTCAACACTCACAAGACCGGCGACCTTATGGCCCACGCAACGAACGACATGAACAATGTCACCATGGCTACCGGTCAGGGAGTCATTTTTGCGATTGACTGTCTGATGATCCCCATAGCAGCCTTGATAATGATGCTCATTACCGCCGGCTGGCGCCTGACTGCGGCTTGTTTTGCTCCTCTATTACTACTGGCGATTACAGTCCTCTTCTTCATGAAAATCATGGAATCCACTGTTACCAAGCAGCAGGAGGCCTTTTCAAACCTGACTGAAACTGCCAGAGAAAATTTTTCAGGCATAAGGGTCGTCAAATCCTTCGTGCAGGAGCAAAAGGAGATTGAAAAATTTAGAGCTGTCAATAAGATTAATAAGGAAGCTAATTTGAGATTTACAAGACTTATGAGCATGATGTTTCCAAGCGTAATGCTCATATCCTCTCTTTCGTTTATCATAGCCTTATGGTATGGCGGAATTATGGTTATCGAGGGCTCCTTGACATTAGGGGATTTCGTCGCATTCAATTCATACCTGGGCTTGCTCATATGGCCTATCACAGCTCTCGGCTGGGTAGCTAACATCTTTCAGCGAGGCTCCGTGTCGCTTGAGAGAATTAACAAAATAATGGACGAAAGGCCGGAGATATCTGATAGAAAAAGTAGCAATTATCAGGCGGACGAATTCGGACCAAATAAAAGCGCCGCTTACAACGAAAAGAGGATTGAAAGCAAAATCGGAGCCGGTATTGAAGGCCGGATAGAAAGCCCGGCAACAAGCAAAATCCTAGGACGAATCGAATTCCGGAATTTATCGTTTACCTACCCCGGCTCTGCAAACCCTGTCCTGAAAAACATCAGCATCACTGTTGAGAGCGGTAAGACCCTTGCAATAGTTGGGCGTACAGGCACCGGTAAAACCACATTGATCAACCTGATTCCAAGACTTTTATCTGTGCCCGCCGGCACTCTCCTAATTGACGGCACAGACATTAACGATATCCCACTGTCCCTGCTAAGGGGCAGTATCGGCTGTGTTCCCCAAGACACCTTTTTGTTCTCCGATACTATAGGCAACAATATCGATTTCTACCGGGACTTCAGCATGGATGAGGTTGAAAATGCTTCCAGGATTGCAAGGCTATATGATAATATTATGGAATTTCCCGGGCAATTCGACACCATAGTCGGCGAAAGGGGAGTTACGTTGTCAGGCGGTCAAAAACAGCGTGTTGCTATTGCAAGAGCTGTGCTGGGTTCCCCTTCTATTCTGATATTGGACGACTGCCTTTCGGCTGTTGATGCCAAAACGGAGGAAAGTATCCTGGGTGATCTAAAGAAGCTGATGAAGCAGCGCACAAGCATTATTGTTTCCCACAGAATATCTGCGGTAAAGGATGCGGACGAAATAATAGTGTTGGACGATGGACAGATCATTGAGCGGGGTACTCACACATCATTGCTTGAGCTGGGCGGCTATTACCATAGTCTGCACACAAGACAGCTTCTAGCCGATGAGATAGAGAGGGCGGATTAATATGGGCAAAAACAACAGGCATGTAAACATAAATACGGAGCAGGAAAGCAAAGAGCGCCAAGGCGTAGACAACCGAAGCAAAGAGCGCCAAGGCGTAGATAGCCGAAGCAACGAGAACCAAGGCAAGGAGCAGCAAGGCAAGAGGCAGCAGAACGATTCTCAGGAAATCAATAGCTTATATGAAAGTGATGTCTTGCAGGAAGAAGAGCTGGAATTAAAGGCTTATGACTCGCGATTGATGAAGAGGCTACTGACCTTTGCAGCCCGGTATTGGTTCTTTTTCCTTATCGCAGTCCTCCTTCTGTTTGCTTCAACAGCTGTGGACCTAATTAGACCATATTTGATGGGTATCACAATAGATGATTATATCAAAGCCGGCGATAGCGCTTCCTTAAACCGGATGGGTATATATTTTTTGATTCTGCTAGTCGCCGGTTTTCTGTTCAATTTGCTGCAGATATATGTGTTGAGCTACGCAGGCCAGTCCATTATATATAATATTCGCCAGAAGCTTTTTTCGCACATGCAAAAACTGCCCCTTTCATATTTTGATAAAAACCCCATAGGCAGGCTGGTTACCCGCGTGACCAATGATACGGAAACGCTGAACGATATGTACACCAACGTCCTTGTTACTCTATTAAAGGACTTTGTGCTGCTGGCCGGTACAGTGGTAATTATGTTCAGGCTTAACGTTTCACTCACACTTGTTGCCCTGGCTGTAATGCCTATCGTAGTAATCCTTACTATATTTTTTAGGGTCAAGATCAGAAAGGTTTACAGAAATGTGCGCATTGCGCTGGCAAGGATTAATTCTGCCATTTCTGAGAACATCTCAGGCATGCGAGTCATTCAGATGTTTAGTAGAGAGAATCAAAGCTTTGATAGATTCAACGAAACGGGAGAAGAGTATAAAAAGGCGGTAATGAACGAGGTTGTTACCTTCGGGCTGTTTCGACCGGTTATTGAAATGCTCTCCTCCTTTTCACTTGCCTTACTTATCTGGTTCGGTGGTGTTAAGGTCTTGGATGGCGCTCTTACCTTCGGTATTCTATATTCTTTTATTAACTATATCTCAATGCTCTTTCAGCCAATCAACGACCTTGCGGAGAAGTATAACATTCTTCAAGCCTCAATGGCCGCCTCAGAAAGGATATTTATGATACTAGATACCCCCGAGGAAGAGGACGATGGGACAGTGCATCTCGAGGATGATACCCTCAAGGGAGATATTGAATTCAAAAACGTATGGTTTGCATACAATAATGAGGATTGGGTACTCAGAGATGTAAGCTTCAAGGTGCCTGCCGGTCAAACCGTTGCCATTGTAGGCGCGACAGGTGCCGGCAAGACGTCCATAATCAACCTGCTCAGCCGTTTATATGAAATTCAGAATGGCGAGATATTGATAGATGGCATAAACATACGAGACATTTACAAGGATGATTTGAGAAGGTATATCGGCGTCGTGCTGCAGGATGTCTTTCTTTTCAGCGGCAAGCTGAAGGATAATATCCGGCTGAATGAGGAAGGCATAAGCGATGAGCAAATCAAGGCAGTGGCAGAATATGTTAATGCCGACGGCTTCATCAACAATTTACACGGAGGCTACGAAGCGGAAGTAATGGAGCGCGGTTCAACTCTTTCCTCAGGCCAAAGACAATTGCTCGCATTTGCGCGCGCACTTGCCTTCAATCCCGCTATACTGGTGCTGGATGAGGCCACCTCCAATATTGATACCGAAACGGAACTGCTAATACAGGACGCCTTGCACAAGCTCACCAAAAACCGCACGACCATTGTTATTGCCCATAGGCTCTCCACCATACAGCATGCGGATAACATTATCCTGCTGCACAAGGGCAAAGTAAGGGAATCCGGCAATCATCAGGAGCTGCTCGCAAAGAAGGGCATGTACCATTCTCTCTATTTGTTGCAGTACCAGAAGGATGAAAGCAATCATAAATAGTTACAGCTTACACTGTATTATAGTTCAGACCAACAGTATTACTTGTAAATTATGATGCTGTGGGTTCTGAACTATAACAATGAAACCATGTAATTAACTGGCAGCCGTAACCATCATTGACAGTCGCTTACAATTATGCTAATATAAATGTCGGAAGGCATTTTGCAAAGACCTTGAAAAGTGTCTTCTTGTAACGCCTTGGTTCAAAAATACATTTTTCGGTTATAGAAAAGTTTGTTTTCTTCAGCGGCGTTTCAACGAGGTCAGTGTCGTTTTACTACACTACCTCGTTATATTTATTTTTTCCCATATATAATACTTTAGAAAGGAGGATGGAGATGCAAAAAACAGTATTGTCTGAAAGGATGTTTGAAATCCTTACGAACCATGTTGCGCTAATCGAAGGAAAAAAAGAATCAATTATAAAGGGCTTTTATGCTGACAATGCACAAACAGGTATGGATAGCGAAATATTCTTCAGGGAATATACTGCAGGAATTGAAGAATACCTTAAAGGTACACGCGTGAAGAAGGACGCTGTAGACAGCTGCCCTATATCAATAATAGGGAGTACAGTAGATGTAAGAGATACTGAGGATATGGAAACAGAAAGCTATCAGATCGTTCTTCCCTTTGAGAATCAAGCTCTTTTAGATATGAGCCAAGCCTCATGTTTATCACCTATGGGCAAAGCTTTGCTTTTAAAACAAGTCGGTGACAGGGTATCGATTAGAACACCAGGCGGACAGATAGAATATGAAATTATGAAAATTACTATTACTGAGGAGATTACCTGTGAGAACGATACAAGCACTAGTGCTGGACTCTTTCAGGGTAAAACGAGCATGGCATTCTGACACCTGCTTAATCTCTTTGCGATAATCCGGGAAGATATATAACCGGCAAAACGGCCAATCTTCCCGATTTATCCGGAATTAATCTAGCACATCTGAAATATTTCTGACTAACCGGGAATAATTCCGGCCATCCATAGTATTTCTGACCCGCTTGTAAACTCGCTTTTACCAGACATCTCCAATCTAATCCGCCAGCCCACATCAAGATGGCATCCTTCTCGCATCTTCGGCTGATGAAGCAATCAGTATATTTTATTTGAGCAGCAGGCTTGATAAGGTACTTTGAATTATATGTCTCCCACTCCCGTAAATCGAAAAGCAGAAAATCACATCATCAATTTCTTCATCCTTTATCAGTGGCTTTATATCAAAAGTCAGACTGCCCTCCTGGTTGAAGCCCTTTGGGTCAGCCACATAGATTGTCGAGTAATTTGGCACAAGAAAGGGCACCAAGGCACTGCCATAGGAATCCTTAATGACCAGAACCTTTCTACCTGTAGTGCTGCCCGACTCTATTTTTTGGATTCGCTGATCGCCCCAGGCAAAGCAGGAATACTTGTATGCGCCCAGACTCTTAAAATTCGTATTGATTATACTGTCAACACTATAGGGAGCCTCCAAATTGCCCATTTTGTAAAGTGTCATCTTATAGTCGATTTTAGGAATATAGTAATCCAGTTGCTCCGGATTGCTTTTCAACCTCGCAGCCTGGGGCAGCTTATATATCTGCGAATACAGTCCGCCTAAAAAGGGCTCATAGGTGCCCATTGCAAAATCACCGCTCAAGCTCGCCGGCTGTATTTGTGCAGCCTCGCAAAATGCCTCATAAGCGTAGTAGGCGCCCAAGGCTGTCCAGTGAACATCAGATCTGAAATAGATATCCTCACCCCTATGCGCCATTAATTTATCATAGGCTTTAACAACCTTAACGCCTCCCGCATTGGCTGAGATAATTGCTTCAGCCTTGCTTTGGTTATAGTTACCTGTGCTATAGTTTTCAGATGCATAAAATGCCGCGCTTGTAGGACCGGTGATTGAGTAAAAGTTAACCTCGGGCATCAGCTCCGCGGCTTCTGCAAGTAAGCGACCAAAGTTTTTTAGGCCATATGCGCCTGTGGGCATCATGATTCTGTCCGCTGATATAATTAAAGAATTAGTCAGTTTCCGGTCACCCTGATAGTCGTCGTCAGCCTTATCGTCTGCCCCGTCTGTGCTCTGATTGCTTCCAAATGTCGAGCTTTCACCGGATGTCCCAGTTCCGGTTTGTCCGGATGCTAATTGGCCTGTTTCGGCTTGTCCGGCTCCCGATTGCCCAACCCCCGCATGTCCGGGCCCTACATGTCCGCCTTCCGATGTCCCGTCAATGGATTGCCCCCCTCCAATGGCTGACTGTCCTGTAGCTCCATTTTGTCCATCAACTGTACTGCGCTGTTCTCCGTTAGAAATGGTCCTCCCGCCGCCTTGCTGCTCATTAGCCGCTTGCTTCTCACCCTGGCCCGGTATATTAACTTCGCCCGGCATATTAGCTTCGCCCTGCTTATCACCTGTGCCCTGTTCATTAGCCAGGCCTTGACCGCCGGCTACAGATTCTTCGCCCGCCGCCTGTTCAGGCGCACTGACAAAATCATCTACATTCACGCTCATCAAGACATCCTCACTTTGCGAAAAGGCATCCAAAAAGAACATGCCAGTATAAGCCTGATAGCCCATAACGGATAAATCCCTCAGCATAAAGTTATCCAGCAAATACTCCTCGTAGTCCTCCTCGAACTCCCCGCTGAAGTAGCTGCTTGCAGTCAAGACTGGTTTGTCTGCCAGCTCTCTGTTTTCAAATGCAGAGAAGCCATCGCTATCCGAAAACAGAGAAAAGAGGCAAAATATTGCCATTAGCGCTGTAAATGTAATAATCACGGGATATTGCTGTCTTTTCATGCTTTCCTCCATTATGATACTAAAACCTAAAATAAATAAAGGGGTTGTAGCTATTGCTTACAATACCGGCCATACAAAGTATCAACAAGGCTCCAACAAAAACTGCCGCTCCCGCTGTAGTAAGCCAGGATGGCGGATTGCGCTTGCTAATCTGTTTAACAATGAAGTCCTTGGTGGGTATTGCACAAATTACGCATATGGCCACAAAGGGCATATAGTTGATAACAAGCTGCAAGATATCTGAAAATGTGAAAGCCAGGCCACCAAATCCGAACATTACCCTCAAAGCCTCTAAATTACGGCTGAAATCTACAAAGTAGAAAAAGTTAAATCCGAACATGACAATGAAAAAAGAGTAGGCTATACGCAATGCTTTAGGGACTTCTTGCAGTGCTTTGAGCAAAAAGGTTTTCTCCATTACAAGAATAACAGCAAAGTACAGGCCCCATAGAACGAAATTCCAGCTGGCGCCATGCCATAGCCCCGTTAGCATCCATACTATCAGAATGTTCCTGTACTGGTATCTGCGGTTTCCCCCCAGCGGGATATATACATAATCCCGGAAGAAGCTTCCCAGAGTCATATGCCAACGGCGCCAAAATTCAGTGACGCTTTGAGAAATATATGGATGATTGAAATTCTCCGGGAAATGAAATCCAAACAGCCTTCCCAGTCCGATGGCCATGTCGGAGTACCCTGAGAAATCAAAGTAAATCTGAAAGGTGAAGCACAAGAGTCCGAACCAAAGGTATGGTGCGGACTGATTCGATAAATTGCCGTCGAGATAAGTAACTGCAAGGCTTCCGGCGTAGTTGGCAATCAAAACCTTCTTGGCCAGACCCCTGACAAAGCGCAGGATCCCTTCGTAAATATCCTGCCAGGTGGTTTTCCTGTCTGCCAGCTCGATCTCTATGTCCTCATAACGCACAATCGGCCCTGCCACAAGCTGCGGAAACATTGAAACGAAAAGGAGGAAGTTCATGAAGGATTTTTGCACCTTTACCTTACCCCTGTAGGCATCGATTGTATATGAAATGGTCTGCATCGTATAAAAGGAGATCCCTATAGGCAGTGAAACACCAGTGTTGGGGATTCGCACATTTAGTAGCGAGTTGACGGTATCGATAAAGAAGTCCCCGTACTTGAAAAAGGCTAGAAGGCCGAGATTCAGCACAAGAGAAACTGCCATGAATATTCTTCCTTTTTTTGTGTTCTTGTGCTTGCCTGCCAGACCTCCGCAAACGTAATCAATCAGTGAGCTGTAGATAAGCAATATCACCCAGACCGGCTCGCCCCATGCATAGAAAAAAAGAGATGCAACAATCAAAACTATGTTCTTAATCTTGATGTTTGGAGCAATCATATAAAGCAGAATGGTTATCGGCAAGAACCTGAGCAGAAAAACTAAACTGGAAAATACCATAAATCCTCCAATTCAACCATGATGGCCTAGCTGGAT
>JAAYBT010000186.1 GCA_012730015.1 Clostridiaceae bacterium | reverse complement strand
ATGGTTTTTGCGATGTGCTCATACTGAAAGCCGACAAGCAACACTCAAAGTGGCATTATGGTGTGCAATAATAACATGAAAGGTTATGTTCGCATCCGCCGAGACTACTCAAGGCATGAATTTCTTGACGAAATTACCCACTGTTGATAATCCTGCAGAACTTAATACGAAGACGAAAATCATAGCAAAATCGCGGTAACGAGGCTGAATCTCTATAAAACTGTGCATTCCCATGTATGCCACTAAAATAAATACAAGAAAGAAAAGTGCGTCAAAGTCGTTATCTTGATTTCTTTTTAATAACTTAATTATGCTCAACCAAGCGGCTAAGAACACTAATACATAAAAAACTTTCTCAAACTTTAGCACCCTTTGGGATATTGAATTGAATGGTATACTATAGCCCAATACATCAATGTTTTTACCTGAATAACTAATAAACCCCCATTCCAAATTGTCGTAGTACGACCACATTACCTCATTCTTATCATATATGAGTTTTAGCAAACCAATCGGATTGGAAACCCTCTCAACAATCAATTCCTTTGATAGGCGGTCTCTTTCCTTGATATCTTTGACAGAAAATAGAGTCGATGCATCCTCGCTTGAATAAATACCTTTAGTTTCATGATTCAATCCAACAACAAATTTCCATAAGGGATAATTATTTTTTAATCCGTTTTTATTAATATTAGTCGATGATACTATAGCAGAGACTGAAGTGTTAATCAAAAAGTATACAATCATAATAACAAGTCCATTTTTAAGAAAAGTAAAATCCTTATTCTTAATAACCCTTTTCATATTCAAAACCATTAGTACAACTAAAGAAGCAATAATTATAATGCCCTGTGGACGCATAATATTCCCTATCGCTATAAGTACACCGGACATGAGCAAAGGCGCCGTTATTGTTCCAGCTTTTTTTGATTTTGTCAGATTAAGCATCAAATAGATTCCCCATACAATACAAAAGTTAGACACATGCTGATTTGTAAGAACTGGCGCTAAGAAATAAGTTGCCGGGTAAAACAGATATAAAACAGCCGCAATTCTGGCATATTTTTCATCGACATAGTTTTTTGCTATCAAATATATAAAAACATTAGTGCCTGCCATATAAGCACAATTAATAAGCAAAAGCGGCAATAAACCCACCCCTAATAACTTCATTAAAAAGCCATAATACAAAACTATTCCTGTTTGGTATGCCCACGTACTAAAATATTGGTCGTTAGCAAATGAAAAATCACCAACTGATACAGACCTGGCTGCGTTGAAAAACAACGAGAAATCTGAAGTTGGCTCAGTATATGTAAACACTACAAGCATTGACTTAAATAGAAAGCAAAATAGGAATAATGCGATAATAAAATAAGTATCTTTAATTTTTAAAAAGGAAACACACAGGTATAACAGTATAAACAAAATAGTAGTAAGGATAAAATACTTTAACAAATTATCTTCCAAAATGAACTTAATATTTAAAGCTAGGATAAATCCGATAAATATGAGTGACCCGATTAAGACTAACTTTTTTAATGTCATATTCATGCCTTCCTAACTTCACCAACTCTATACATACGTTATGTAATGTTATCAAATCATGAACGCATTGTCAATTAAATATCTCTTTTGAAGTTAACATAATTTAATGTAATAATTGACTTTGTATGAATTATTAGATTATTATGTATTTAAGTATTTTAATATTTAAGTAGAGTGTTTTTCTTGGCTGGACAAGATATACAGATCTCCATTATCGTCCCCTTATTCAATGAAGAGCAAGTCATACAGGAATCATACGAAAGAATAAAAAGGGTTATAGAGCACACAGGAAAAGCATATGAAATTATATTTGTAAATGACGGGAGCACTGACAAAACCGAGGAATTAGCGAATAAGATCTGCAATAATGATTCGCATGTAAAGTTATTATCCTTCTCTCGGAATTTCGGCCATCAAATGGCTATTACTGCAGGTATGGATCATGCATGTGGCATGGCCGTAATCGTTATTGATGCTGATTTGCAAGATCCTCCTGAGGTAATAATCGAAATGATTAAGGAGTGGGAAAATGGATATGACGTTGTATATGGCAAAAGAATAAAGCGCAAAGGTGAAACCTTTTTTAAAAAAGCTACAGCCAGCATCTTTTACAGAGTATTGAAACACATGACCGATGTGGAAATTCCGGTAGATACCGGCGATTTCAGGCTAATCGACAGAAATGTATGCAATTATCTTAAGTCACTACCTGAAAGAAATCGATATGTTAGAGGGCTCATTAGTTGGTTAGGTTTTAAACAGACAGGAGTAGAATTTATTAGAGAAGAAAGGTTTGCAGGCGAAACTAAGTATTCATTAAAGAAAATGATGAAGTTTAGTGCGGACGCAATTACATCTTTTTCGTACAAGCCTTTAAAAATTGCTACTTTTTTAGGGACTACAGTTTCGATTTTAAGCTTCGTTTACCTTATTATCATATTGTACAAGAAGCTTTTAACACATATAACCATTTCCGGCGAATCATTTATAATAGCCGCCTGTTTATTGATGAACGGGCTTGTATTGATAGTGCTTGGTATAATCGGAGAGTACATCGGAAGAATCTATGACGAATCAAAAGGAAGGCCACTCTATATTATCAAAGATAAAGAAGGCTATGACAATGTTACAGAGGATAAAAGCAATGATTAACAAAACCAAACAATTTAGGCTTTACCAGAAGTACAGAACCTTTATTAGGTTTGCAATTGTAGGGTGTATCAATACAGGCATCGATTTTATAAGTTTTACCATATTGCATGGCCTGTTTTCCATAAATAAGTTTCCCAGTCAGATTATAGCGTACACCTTGGGGATTATAAATAGCTTTATTATGAACAAGATATGGTCATTCGGAGTAGAGCTTTCTATTTATAGAACCCAAAGTCAGATCCCCCGTTTTATTTTCGTTAATGCTCTTTCTTTAACAATTACACTAATTGGACTTAGATTTGCAAACGATACTTTGGGAATTAATGTTTATCTGTCAAAAGTAATAGCAACTATCCTTGCACAATTGGTAAACTACTTCGGATATAAATTGGTTGTATTCAGGAAGAAAAAAACCTGTAATCAGTAAAAACAAATGCTATTATCTCTTCTCATTTGGTAGCTCAATATTTATCGAATTATCCATTTTAGATGAGCTTCACACAATACTTTTTAATGATGGTGTGCTATTTGCGTAAATAGGTACTGTAGTGTAAATAAGAATAAACAATAAAAGTAAAGACAGTAGTTTTCTTAAACGTAAATAATCAAATTTCATCATTAATATCCTCTCTTCATTTTTGATTTTGCTCTAATTAATTCAATTGAATTAGCACAATAGAACCACAACCTCCCTGGTGTTATATTTTTCCATATACTCCATTTTTTATATTGCATATTGATAAATATCCAGTTGCAACAATTTCTCAAGTAAGAATTTGAATAAAAAGATGAAACCTATTCGTTTTTGACTAATGGTATTGTCAAACAATTGTCTAATGAATACACCACACATATTAAAAATCATTATGTTTTAACTCTTATCTTTTAACGCTTTCCAGGTGGGCCGCATAGAATATAGGAGTAGTATCCCTATAAAGAGGTAATGACTATGCAGCTGCCTAAAGGCTCAGGGCTTGAAGCCCTGGATAGAATAACCCGCAAAAGCCTGCAATACTATGCCGACCTGTTGAAATCAAGCCCTTTCCAACAAGGTCAATTTCTCCCGACAATTCCAGCAATAAATATACAATCCCTCAAGCTGCCCTCTGCCGATGGCTTGAAAAGGCCAATGGAGTCGCTTATAAAGGGCATAAGTGATGCAGTTTCAAAAGTAACCGCCAAACCCGAAAAGGTTGATTACAGCGCTATTGTGTACAGCTTTTTGCCTCCAGGCGCTAAGCTTTTGAGGCCGCAATATCCTGAGAATTCAAACGAGATACAGTTCTCCGATTTGGACGGTGACGGGCGAAGCGAGCTGGTTACTTCCTATAAAACCAATGATGGCATTAGAACCTTAATCCTTAAAAGGGATGAAGTACAGTGGCATAAATTAGCCGAAATCAGCAATCCTGAGTTCGACACGATTCACTATCGCAACAGCGCT
Organism: Clostridiaceae bacterium; assembly: GCA_012730015.1. Taxonomy (GTDB): domain Bacteria; phylum Bacillota; class Clostridia; order Acetivibrionales; family DTU013; genus JAAYBT01. The sequence goes on along the minus strand of JAAYBT010000186.1, from coordinate 5,105 downwards.
GACGTAGCAGGGGACGGCAAGAAATATCTGCTGCTGGGATTTGTCTCAAGGAATCAAAGCCGTTACCTTTTCGCCTACTCTCTCTCAGATGCCGGTGCAAGAAAAATATTCAGCAGAGGCTACAACAAGCTGGAGCTTCAGAAGCTGCGCACCGCTTCAGGCACGGTTAAAAGCGGCATCGCCTTTTGGGATGAGGAGGCAGACGGTATTTACAATATTGACCTAGTTCACTGGAATGGTATTGACCTGGAAAAAGCAAACCAATCACGGTATTTGGCAGGCAGAGTGATTCCCTACTATGTCAACAAGCTAAGACAAAACCCCGACGATACCATCAGCTGGTACAATCTGGCCAAATCCTTCTCAAGAGCTGGGGACAAGGCTAATGCAGCGAGAGCAGTCAGTCTCGGACTAGGGCGTAATCCCGATGAAGTGCTCAAAAGCAGGTTCAATTCTCTCAAAAGCGAGCTATAGCCGTGAGCAAGCTACCGTTTGAAGGTGACTGCAGCAAGAAAATGAGCAGTCTTCAAAATGACTACCGGCAGGCGCTAGATACTGGCCAAAATAAACAGCTATCCGAAGGGAGGCGAATGCATATGAGCATCGTACCGATGAGCTTGCTTGACAATGTAAGGTTAAGCAATGGATCTGAGTACTTAAAGAATTATTATAGCGACCTGCTCCGGACTAATCGCAGTAAAGCCCTGGAGCTAATAAACGACCAGGATATACACTTTAGCACAGCATACCTGTTGAGGCCCTTACTAAAGCAAAGATCGGCCCTGGATGAGTTAAATCCGCTATACCAAAAGGCCTTTGAAATATCGGAAGCTCTATCCGGGAAGCTCTCCGGCCAAGCATCTCTAAAAGCAGAAAGTCAAATGCGTTCAGCCGGGGAATGTATAGTCCCCGCGCTAAGGTGGATTGTCTCAACGGCGGAGCCCGAGGAAGGTATGGATGGTAAATACGAGCAGCTTATTGACCGCTGCGCAGCCGTGCTTGTAAGGAGCCTGGCAAACACAGCAATGCTGCCCGAGCTTGCAAGCCTAATCTTTGCCCGCAACAGGCGTGGAGCCCTCATTCACGAGCTTGTCTGGGCGTTTTTTGAGGCACGCAGCCCGGAGAGCCTTGTGCTGCTCATACAAAGGCTCAGCTCCCCCCACAGCGCAGATGTAAAGCTTGCAAAGGACCTTCTATGCTTTATTCCGGGCATTTCGGGCAATACCTTACATAGCGGCTCCAGCTTGGCCAGATTCGCCTTTTACTGGCTCCAGGAAAACAGGCCCTTCTTATATTTCACGGGCGAAAGCCTTCATCTGTGCAATAAGCCCATGCATTACGATGTTTGTAAGTCTGCCAGATACCTGTGCCGTCCTGTTTCAGTCGATAGCGGTAAACCTTTAATGCGCCTTAATGATGATGAAGAAAAGCTTTTGGCCGCTTTTGAAAAGCTGCCCTATAACAGTCAATGTTACTTGGCTGATTTCTCATGGCAGCTCTACAGAAGAAATGTCTATCAATGGCGTACCTGGCTTGTGCTTCCTATTAATGAACAGGCTGCTCTGGCAGCAAGGTGGATGGGAGGATTTGCATGATTGAATTAACATCCGGCGAGTTCAACGCCCAGTCTTTTTTGGACCAATACACCAGCGGCAGTGCTGAATATGAGATGCTCAAGAAGCTGAATGAAAGCACCCATACTTATAAATACCCCGACCTTGATGAGTTGACCTTTGAAATAAAAATGAGGAGGGCCATAATAAATGCTTCTCTCGACCTGTACAGAGCCCGCCTGTCCTTTCGCACATTCCAGGATTCAAAGTGCAACGAGGATTTTTGGAGACGGATGTCAAACGGCGGCTTTGCACTTAAGCAGGGAGTAAAGGCCTCAGATGCCATAAATGATATTTACCGAAACACAAGACAGTACGGAACCGAATGTGCTACAGCAATCGTAATTGTCTACTACAAAGCAGTGCTTGAGGTTTATGGTGCTAGTCTGTTCGACAAAGCCTTTACAGATATAGTATTGATGAACTGGCAGCAGATGGATGAGCTTCTTAGCATCGCAACATACCGCAAGCTGCCCGATTACATACCGGGTGACTGTAGATACTTCAGGAACCCTGATGTAAATCCACTTACACCCGAATGGCAAGGCGAGAATGCCATTGATATGGGTAACGGCAAATACTACGGCCACGGAATAGGAATCAGTGACGCCAATAGAATTATTGCAGTACTGAATCAAAACAGAGTCGCGGACTCTACCATCTCGGCCTACCTGATGGACACTGCAACGCGTCCTGATTTCGGCAGCCTCTATATGTACTGGAAGAACTCCTGATAATACTTGGTAATTCTGTGAGCGAGGCGGAGATCTTAGGAGCATTTGATAAAGAATACACATAAGAAGCTTATCATAATTAGCCCGGCGTCTGAATAATTTAGACCTATGAGAAGAATTTCAGCTGTACATATTGATAAGTTTTATAAGGATTCATTAATACTGACACTGTCGAATATGACCACAGGCACGATCGCATTCATTTTTTCGATCATCCTGTCTCGGGAGCTCGGGGCAGAGGGATTGGGTCTGTTTGGCCTGATTTCGCCTGTCTATGGTTTCTTACTGTGCCTAACAAGCGATGGTTTGATTACAGCCATCTCAAGAACATCGGCTCTATACCATAGTCGAAAGGAATTAAGCAATTTATACAGGACTATAAGTACTGTCTTCGTGTTTGTGCTACTGTATGTTTCATGTGTAGCCTTTCTTGTGCTGGTCTGTCACAATATTATTGCCATACATATAGTCAGAGATGCGAGGGCGGCCGGTGCCATTATGATGCTGTGTCCCGCCTTGATTTTCGTACCAATGTCAGCAATACTGAAGGGGTACTTTTATGGACTAGGGCAGTATAAGACTACAGCCTCCGTTGATATTTTTGAGAAGCTGCTAAGGGTAATTGTCCTGCTCAGTGCCATTTCATTCGTTTCTCCCGGCTCTGAAGTAAGCAAGACAGTCACGATCGCTTTTCTTGCGCTGGCAGTGGGTGAATTAGTCAGCATGACCCTGCTGTTCATATGCTACAGAATGCGTAAGTCAAAAATGATTAGGGAATTTGGGATTACAAGTAATCGCTCATTTGCAAATGCCACTAAGATGGCAGGCAACACTCTAAACAAAATTCGCTCCGGCAGATCAAAATCCAGGATTCAGCTTATGTTTGATGTACTTGTTGTATCAGTGCCTCTGGGTGTAGAGGGTATCCTGGCCTCTTCAATCTCCGCAATATCTGCACTTGTGCTGCCTCGCAGGCTTGTCAGCGCAGGCTTCACCTACAGCGAGGCTCTTGCAATGATAGGACGGTTTGGTGGCATGGCCCTTAACATCACGACCCTCCCTTACATTATTGTCAGCTCAATGCTAACAGTTCTGGTTCCGGAGCTTTCACTCCACATAAGTAAAAGGAACTTTTGGGCCGCCGAGGAAAGAATTACACAGGTGCTGAGAATGGCAGCCCTGGTAGGTATTTCCACAGCAATAATATGCCTTCAGATCCCCGAAACACTGGGAGTAGTGTTTTATAGAAGAAACGACCTTGCCGGCATGATAAGGTTCTCCGCACCCATCTGCCTGATTATGTTTATCGCACTGCCGTCCTATGGAATTCTAAATGCTCTGGGTAAGCAAAACACTTTCCTGAAGCACTCTCTGATACACTCGGCACTTGGCCTTCTTCTCACATTTATACTGGTAGGTATCCCAACGTTAAACATATACGGACATGGATCGTCCATCATGTTGGCATACTTGGCATCACTAATTTTGAATATTAAAGAAATTAAGAAAATTTGCGAAATAAAAGCGGATTGTCATGATGTGATTTCGCTGCTTCTATCAGCTGTCCTAGCCTGGTTGGCATCAGAATTCATCGGAAATCTTACCGGCGCCGCCCACCCACTTATCAGAACGGCAGCTATAGTCATTACCTGCTTCTTAACTATGTTTGCTTCGAGTCGTCTGGTCAACAACTGTCTTCACGAGTCATGAGCTCCAGCACAAAAACTGCACCTTTCCCGCTTTCGGAACGCTCAGCCCTCAGCCTTCCCTTCATCTCTGTCATATAGTTTGCGCAGCTATGCAAGCCAAATCCATGCCCATCCTTCTTAGTTGTATATCCATAAGCAAATATACTCTCCAGATTTTCCTCCGATATACCCTCCCCGGTATCACAGATACGGATGCAGATCTTCTGGTCCTCCTCATTGATTATTATTGTCAGTACCTTTTCCCTATCAGTCTTTTCCATGGATTCTATGGCATTCTTAATAATGTTGGTCAATACGTGATAGAGCTTGGTTCTTTGTACCAATGCCGGTACCAGTGTCTCATAGCTTTTAACCACCTTTATGCCGGCTTTGTCAATCATCGCGCTATACATTCGTATTATGTCGTCAACAATTGCACCCAATTCAACACTCTCCAGATTTGAACGAACACCTGTATAGCTCTGCTGAACATTGATGATATCCTCTATCAGCCTAGTACTATCCATCAGCCTATTAATGCTTGCCTGCATTTTTTCACTGAATTTTTCAAACTCTCCCCCTAAATCTGCATAGAACTGCATGAGTAGTTTGCCTTTCCTATCATCACGAACAAAGCTCTCCAGCTCATCAGCCTTTTCACTAAGCAGGCCGTTTGCCATTACTAAATCATCAACAGGACAATTGCCCATCAAATTCTCCATTGCCTGTGTCGTTACATTTACACTGTTCATTATGTTGGCAATATCGTGTAACACAGCCGTTGAATCGGCCATTCCCCTCCTATGTGCCTGATCCATAAGCTTTCTATAGCCGTCATCCAATTTCTTAAACATAATTATGTTATTGAGAGCAGTTGAGATTTGCAGCCCCAAAGTACGATAAATTCGTAAATCCATGTAAGATGGATCAAACAGTATAAATCCCATGAATTCGTCTCCAACATACAGTAGGTGGGAAAGCAAGAAATATGATCTATCGTCCCTGAACAAAACCTCATCAAAATTTGCTTTTTCATTCCTGCTATTGGTTTTTCTGCGCCTTACTTTTCT
>JAAYBT010000185.1 GCA_012730015.1 Clostridiaceae bacterium | reverse complement strand
CCTCATCACAGGGCCATCTGTCGCCCTTAACGGTCAGCGGCGGTACCTTCGGCGCCGCAAGGGCTGTTACCGGTAACAGTGACAGCGCCATACACAGGGTAAGTACAAGGGCAAGCGTTCGCTTTATGTTTTTCATATTTCCTTCTCCTTTTCAACTTTTTTTTATTACCGAGCTTATCTCGTCCGCAATCACTCCGCAAAGCTCAATCGTATCGCCACCCTCCGGAATCACGGCGACCTCGGCAATGCCGCCTCCTTCGTTGACTGCGATACGGATGCGCGATGAGCTCTGTGGCGGGATGATTACAACGGTGCCGCGCTCTCTGTTGGCGCTAAGAATAGGCATTCCAAGAGAGTCAAGCGCGTCATAAATCGCCGACAGCATGAGCTCCTTTGAGTACGGGTACTTATTAATAATCAAAGGTGTCACCTCCCACTTACAAGTATGAGGCCTTCCGTGCTTAATGTCACGGCAGATTAGGTATAGGGAGGCCTATTTAGTGCGCTTGTTTTTGAACAGGTAGACTTAAGCGTGCCTTGCATCGTTGAAAAAAAGCCGGAAACATGGTATAATCAGCTTTGTCAGAGAGGACGGTGCTTTCATACGAGGAGCAAAAACTTTGTTATATGTTCTGGCTTTATGGCTGCAGCCTATTTGGTCTTTTCGCTGGCTTACTACTCACAGATGTATCTGCTGTATAATTATTTCGACAGCAGAGCTGTGTATGTGATCTCGTTGGGCTGGGCTTATCTTGCACAAGCGGCGGGAATGGCGCTGTTCGTGTTTTTATATTGGAAACAGCCGACCTTGTTTTCGCGTCGCTATTGGCTCGTCGGCGTGTTTGTTTTAGGCGCGGCTTTTATGTCTGCCACTGTACTTGTCAAAAGCGCCGCTGTGCTTGTAACGGGTATGATGCTGACTAACCTGCTTTGCGGCATTGAAACCGGGTTCGCGTTTTCGCTTACAACGGCTTATGTTAAAAAGGACAGTCTGGGACTCAGCTTCGGCACGGCATATGCCATTGGGAGCATAGGGACCTGGCTTATTTCATTACTCGAGCCGGAGCTTATGGTATCTGTGCACATCGTTCCCATCGCTTCTGTATTGTTTGGTATAGCCATAGCCATAGTGTTTCTGATAAAGGATTTACCGTCCGCTTTAGAAGATGGTGAAGCAGCGGAGCCTGACAAGAAGCAGGGGGCCTTTTATCTTATTGCCGTGCTTATCCTGATGATGCTTGTCTCAACTCTCGGGTCTAATTCATACTCCCTGATTACAAAGGATGCGGGGCTGTCTGCTGTGGCCGCACGTGGATTTTACGCTATAGGTCTGCTTGCGTCCGGTTTTATTTATGACAGAAGCCGAAAACTTGGCGCGATCTGTACTCTGGCAAGTCTCGTCTTTCCCGTGATAGCGACGGTACTCTACGGACAGTCGGAACTGCTTGGAGCGGTGTGCGCTCTGAGCTATATCTTTCTCGGCTTTATTGCGATGTATCGCGCGACAAGCTTCATGGATCTAGGTGCGGACAATAAACGAATGCTGCCTATTGTATGTGGAGGGCTGCTTCTGTCGAGACTCGTAGAGGCTGGAGTGTCCTTCTTCAATGTCGCACTTTCGGAGAGGCCTTTATCCGGACTTATTCTATCCGGCATACTTTTTATTCCGTTGATCGTTGTTTTCTGTGTTATGCAGGTAAAGCAAAATTCCGCAGCCCCGCAACCACCTACGGAGGAAATGCGTCTCGCGGCATTTGGCGAAAGGTATGGACTTACAGGGCGTGAAGAACAGGTTTTACAGCTTCTTGTCCACGGCGCGTCAAACGGTGAAATCGCAGCGGCCCTTCATCTTTCGGAAAGCACCGTGCGCTTCCATTCGACCAACATCTTCAAGAAAACCGGCAGTAGCGGACGCGTTGAGGTCGGTAGGTTATTCAAGCAGAGCGAGAATATGTAGCAAGCAATGCAGGTGTTATAACACCCGCGTCGTCACCGAGAATACGATCTACATTTGATTGTTTTGTCTATAAGAGGACTTGAACAAGGTGACATATCTCGTAGAGGCTGTGACAGATGTGTCCCAATAATTTTTCTCAACCCACAGCTTAACACAGCCACCAACCAGCTTGCAACATATGCCATTGACCTTGGTTTATCTCAGCAAAGGATTCTGCCTGCAAGCCGCGCATAATGGCAGTTTTCCAAAATGTTCTTGCCTTACAGGTATTTAGTGCTTTATAATGCAAATAAATATAGTACATTCATAGGAGTGGTTAGATGTCAAAGAGGATAGTAATAATCGGTGCGGCTGGCCGTGATTTTCACAATTTCAATACCGTTTACAGAAACAACCCCGACTACACGGTTGTAGCCTTTACCGCAGCCCAAATTCCCGACATAGCAGGTCGCAGATATCCGGCAGACCTGGCTGGTGACTTATATCCAGATGGTATACCCATCATCGAGCAAAGCGGACTTGCCGAGCTAATCAAAAGCGAAAACATTGATGAATGCGTTTTTTCATACAGCGACATTCATTATAAGGACCTTATGAACCTCGGCGCTCTTGTAAACGCAGCCGGTGCGAGTTTTACGCTTTTAAGCCCCAGAGCTACCATGATTAAAAGCAGCAAGCCCGTCATTGCTGTCTGCGCGGTGCGAACAGGCTGTGGGAAAAGCCAAACCTCCCGTAAAATCGCCGAGATTCTCATCGAGAATGGCTTGAAGGTTGTCGCCGTGCGCCATCCAATGCCCTACGGTAACCTTAGTGAGCAGAAGGTTCAGCGATTTGCCACCATAGATGATCTGAAGAAGCATTCCTGTACCATTGAAGAGATGGAGGAATACGAACCCCATATCGTTCGCGGCAATGTGATTTATGCAGGTGTCGATTATGAGGCAATTCTCCGTGCCGCCGAGAACGACCCAAACGGCTGCGACGTCATATTATGGGACGGTGGCAACAACGACGTGTCTTTTTATTCGCCTGATCTAATGGTAACCGTTGCAGATCCCCTTCGCCCAGGCCACGAGATTTCTTATTATCCCGGAGAGGTGGCGCTGAGGACAGCGGATGTTGTGGTAATTAATAAAATTGACAGTGCCGATTATGCAAACATCAATACGGTTCGAGAAAACACAAGAAAGGTGAATCCGAACGCTATTGTGATAGATGCGGCGAGTACAATTTCCGTTGATGACATATCCGCTATACGCGGCAAGCGGGTTCTCGTTGTGGAAGATGGGCCGACTCTGACCCACGGAGAAATGAAAATAGGAGCCGGCGTGGTGGCTGCTCAGCGGTTTGGTGCGGCTGAGATGATCGATCCGCGCCCCTATGCGGTGGGCAAACTCAGGGAAACCTTTGAAATTTACCCCCAAATAGGCCAACTGCTGCCGGCAATGGGGTATGGCGATGAGCAGATTAAGGACCTTGCCGCAACAATCGAAGCTTGCGAATGCGACAGCGTTATAATTGCAACGCCTATCGATTTAAATCGCATCATCGATATCAAAAAGCCGTGTGTCAAGGTGGAATACCAGCTTCAGGAAATTGGGAAGCCGGATTTGAGAATGGTACTGGACAGATTTATTAAAGATATAAGATAATTTTTTCATTCTCAACTGCTGACATATATACATAGAATGGAGTTGCCAGAAACGAATATTATCTGGCATCCTAATATAACAACGCATGATAAGCTGACAAGTAACGGTAAGAAAACTTGTCAGCTTATGTTTGTTGGCAGATATTTAATACCGACACATTCCGCTGGATTTTGCCTTGCTGCCGAAACACAACTGTCGGAGGCAAAGGTTCCCACCGTAATAATGCAAGCTGCCTGTTCAACTAATTTCTTGATTACCTCATAATGCAGTTATTTGCTCTCCTTTCCATCATTCGATAGTCTTATGTAGATTTATTGAAAGGGATCCCTGTTTCATGTAGTAAAAAGCATGTTTCATGTAGCAGACGAGTTTACCGTGTATTTTTTGATAGATTGAATGTAAGGGAATCTTCCCTGTATAAACAGATCAAAAATGGAGGTAAGAATTATGCTACCAACTCTAATTGTAATTGGTGTAATTGCCGGGGTAATCTTTCTATGGGTAATGTCCAGCCAACGCAGGCTTGTAGTATTGGACGAAAATATCAACAATGCCATGAGCCAGATTGGTGTTCAGCTTTCCAGTCGCTTTGACGCTCTAACTGCTCTTTTGGATCTAACCAAGGGCTATGCAAAGCACGAAAGCGAAACGCTTATTGAAACAATTAAGTCAAGAAGAAGTGTAATTACTGCCAAATCCACTCCGGATGATGTAGTGCGCCAGGAGGGTATTATCTCAGAGGCTCTTGGCAGAATTGCCATGGTCAGCGAGCAGTATCCTGAACTTAAGGCAAATGAAAACTACATAAAAACCATGGATGCAGTGGAGGCTTTTGAAAACATGGTGCGTATCAGCAGGCTGGTTTACAACGGCAGCGTGACGAAGCTTAACCGTGATATACGCATGTTCCCTGTTTCTCTAATTGCGGGGATGTTAGGCTTCCGGCAAAGAGACTACCTGGAGGAGCAGTCAGCCAAGGCAGATATGCCCAGCATGAAATGAGGTGCCTAATGCGCAAAAGAACACATGGCCTAATGCTGTGCCTTGCCCTGTTTTTTGTGATTCCAATCCCTGCTTTTGCAGCGAACCAGGTGAATACCATTGATATTCAGGCTCTTATTTACGGGGATGGCACCATACACATTACACAGGTATGGGAGGGGGATTTTGATGAGGGAACAGAAAGCTACATTCCCATGAATGCTCCCGATTACCTGACAATCAGCGAGCTGATAGTCTCCGACAAAAATGGCAGCTATGATAACGTGCAGGATTGGAATATTGACTTGAGCTTTGAAGAAAAGGCAATAAAATGCGGTGTTAATGACACTGACAGCGGTTATGAAATCTGCTTCGGTATTAGCCAGTATGGAAAGAATCGCTATACCATTGCCTATAAGTTGGATAAGGCAGTAAGCAGCTACAGCGACAGGGACGGGGTAAACTTTCGATTTATAAATGATGGAATGAATACAACTCCTACCGATGTGACGGTTCAGATCCTACTTGCTGATGGAACACCCATCACCCAGCTACTTGGGATTTAAGTAATTGCAATGCCCTTGCTCCATTAAAGGTGGAAAGGTGCGGTTATCTCCTATTTTTTGCCCATTGCTCAAATTATCTAGTTTGGCAGTATTATTTCCCGGAATGTTCTTAGAAGACAGGCCTAAATCGGGAAATAATCAAGAATATACACCATAAGTCTTGATAATTTGAGCAATAGTAGTATAATACAAATATGGAAAAATATATTAGCCATTCATCGGCAGCTGAAATGTGGGATGTCCCGTATATTGAAGAAGTCCTCGGCAACGCTGGAAACACAGATTTAGTTGATATAACGGTTTCAGCTCACAAAGCGAGATATCGCACGAAAAACAAGAAAATCCATTCAAGCGAACTTGTACTTCCGGCTGGAGCGGTTATTCTTCATAAGGGTGAAATGGTTGCTTGTCCAGAACTGGTTTTTCTCGAACTGGCAAGCTCATTAAGCATCCATCGGCTTATCCTGCTGGGACTACAGCTATGCTCGCATCCGCCGGGTAAGCCTTCCGGAGCGATTACGACAAAGCAAAAGCTCAACAGTTTTCTTGAACAAGCCAGGGGGCATTTTGGTCATCGAAAGGCATTGCGGGCAGCCAAGTATATGGAAAACGGATCTGCGTCAATTATGGAATCAATAGCTTACATGATTCTGACACTACCACACTCCCTTGGAGGGTATGGGCTTAGCGGAGCTGCATTTAATTATGAAATAGTAATAAAAAACAAGGCTGAGATGCGGTCTGGGCATATTAGGCGCTACGCTGATTTATACTACAGGCAAGCAAAATTAGCAGTCGAATATGAGAGTTTTGCTTATCACAGTAGCCCCTCAGAGCTCGGCAAAGATGCGATACGATCAGCTTTACTTGAAAGTAAGGGTATAGAGGTGATGCGGTTAAGCACCATACAGTTGTACGACAGGGAAGCCTGTAGAGTTTTTGCATTTAATCTGGCGAATCGTCTTGGGAAGCGCATGCAAATACGCGCAAAAGGCTTCAACCATATGAACTTGCTTTTAAGAGAACTGTTACCTGACAGAAAACCCGTCACTGAGATTTACCTATGACCACATTTTTATGCATATAGGGCAAATTGCGCATTTTGCGGTAACATGTTTCGAGTTACGCAGTGCCTTATGTAATCACGTATTATATAATCGCACATTACATAATCACGTAATACAATCGCGCAATATGTAATTACACGCAATATTATCACATACTTCTTTATTACCTTAGCATTTGATATAATCGATATAAGAGGAAGCAAATCGCTAGTAATAAAATTATAGGCTAATAGTACCTTGCTGTACTTACTGTGATATAAGGCTTACAGCCTGCATGGGCAACTAGAGAAAGGCTGGCAACTAGAGAAAGGGAGCCGTTTTTATGAATATTGAATTAACTGATATTATCTTTGCTTTTGCATTAACCTTATTTGCGGGTCTGTCCACGGGAATTGGCAGCGCTCTTGCCTTGCTTACCAAAAGGACAAGCACCAGATTCCTTTCGGTAGCTTTGGGCTTCTCAGCCGGAGTTATGCTTTATGTATCCTTTACGGATATACTAGTGAAGGCCAATGAATCCTTAACAGCTTCTCTCGGGGCTAAAGCAGGGGCATGGGCTACAGCGGGAGGGTTCTTTTTAGGGATATTATTTATAGCGATAATCGACAAGGTTATACCTGAAACTGAGAATCCTCATGAAGTGCATACAGTAGAAGAAATGGACGGCAAGAGCGAGGAGCATAAGTCAAAGCTCATGCGCATGGGCCTGTTTACTGCATTGGCTTTAGCAATTCACAACTTCCCTGAGGGTATGGCGACTTTTGTAGCGGCCCTGCGTGACCCTATGACGGGTATTTCAATTGCCATTGCCATCGCTATTCATAACATACCGGAGGGGATAGCAGTCTCAGTACCTGTATTCTATGCTACGGGAAGTAAAAAGAAAGCATTTAGATTATCTCTTCTATCAGGATTTGCAGAGCCCCTTGGTGCTTTGGTAGGATTTTTGATTTTATACAGATTCCTTAATGATACTATGTTCGGGCTTATCTTCGCCTTTGTAGCAGGTATTATGGTTTATATTAGTCTCGATGAGCTACTGCCGGCTGCCAAGGAGTATGGCGAGCATCATCTATCCATCTATGGGCTGGTTGCAGGTATGGCAGTTATGGCTCTGAGCATCCTGCTGCTTATGTAAAGACGGGGCAGCAATAATAAGATTATATTATTGCTCTATTTAGGTAATGATATCATTAGTATTTTCCCCAATTAAATGCTCAAGCGGGAGGTTCTAAATGGTATCACGAAAATCAGTCATTACTTTTGGGATGGTGGCTATCCCAATAGCTATGCATACTGCTACACAGGATAACGATATTCACTTCAATCAGCTTCATAAGGAGGACAAGAGCCGAGTACGCTATAAAAAGACCTGCGGCCACTGCGGCAAGGAGATTACGAACGAAGATATTGTAAAGGGCTTCGAATATGACAAGGACAAATATGTTGTCGTGACCGATGAAGAGATAGAGAAGATTAAGACGGAAAAGGAAAAATCCATCCAGATATTGCACTTCGCACAGCTCAACCAAATATCTCCCGTTTACTACGATAAAACCTATCAGGCCATACCCGAAGCGGGTGGTGAAAAGGCCTTCGAACTGCTTCGTGCTGCATTGATGGACGAACAGAAGGCCGCAATAGGCAAGGCCGTTATGGGAACAAAAGACACGCTGATGGCAATAATACCAAGGGGAGATGGCATTCTTATTTCCACGATGTTCTATGATGATGATGTTAAGGAGCTTCAAAAGCAGTATGGAAAGCCGGCCGCTTCTGAACAGGAGCTGAATATGGCAAAGATCCTCATTAATTCAATGGACACGCCCTTCGACGCGGCAAAATACAAGGACGAGTATCAAGCAAAGCTACATGAGCTCATTGAGACTAAGATATCAGGTAAAGAGGTTGTTTCGGCGACACAGGCCGAGGACAACGGTAAGGTTATTGATTTGATGGATGCGCTTAAGGCCAGCGTTGAAAAGGCTAAAAAGGATAAGGAAACGGCATAGAATGATATGGCTGATAGGCTGAGCAAATATAAGCAAAAAAGAAATTTCGACAAAACCCCCGAACCTGATGCTGAGGATGTTAGAGCGGCTAAAGGTGATAATGCTGGTGAAGCTGGCGAGGCTATCGAGCCCAATAAAGCTGTAGGACCCGATAAAGCTGTAGGACCCGATAAAGCTAAGGGACCCAATAAAGCTGTAGGGCCCGATAAAGCCGAGGGACCCGATAAAGCCGTAGGACCCGATAAAGCCGTAGGACCCGATAAAGCCGTAGGACCCGATAAAGCCGTAGGACCCGATAAAGCCGTAGGACCCGATAAAATCGGTAGAGCTTCTGGAAATGCGCAATTCGATAAAGCTGCTAAGCTTGCCAGTTATGCCGGAAATACAGAATCTGAAGGCAAGCTGAGATTTGTGATACAGCATCATATTGCCCGCAATGACCACTTTGATCTTCGTCTTGAATGGAATGGGGCTCTTATAAGCTGGGCAGTACCAAAGGGGCCTTCATATAATGCTCGTGACAAACGGCTTGCAATACAGGTTGAGGATCACCCATTGGAGTATAGGAGCTTCGAGGGAATCATTCCTAAGGGCGAGTACGGCGCAGGTGTAGTCATGATATGGGATGAGGGCTTTTGGGAGCCCTACGCAGATGTGAATGAGGGGCTTCGGGAAGGCTCATTGAAGTTTTCTCTGAAGGGGGTAAGACTCAGGGGGAGCTGGGCCTTAGTGCGGCTTAAGGCGAAGGCTGGAGAGAAGAAGGACAATTGGCTATTGATCAAGGAAAAGGATGAGTATGCAAAAGCTTCAGATGGAATTTCAGAATTTACAACCAGTGTAAGAACAGGACGTACCATGCAGGAGATTGAGGATGGAAGGGACGAGAAGCTTAACAAAAACCCCTTTGGCAGCACTGATTTACAGCTTGCCAAGCTTGTTAGTACCGTCCCAGAGGGTGATGATTGGCTCTACGAGATGAAATACGACGGTTATAGGATTGTGGCCTTTATTGAAGGAAGCAGTGTTCGCCTTCAATCACGCAATGACAATGATTATACAAGGCGTTTTCAAAGCATTGCCGCAGCCTTGATAGATTGGGCTAAGGGAAGGGCCATGGTTCTGGACGGCGAAATGGTTGTCGTTGATGAGTCGGGTAAAACAGATTTTCAGGCACTGCAGAGCTATCTGAAGAATCCCGGAACACAAGGTCTTACATATGTTATCTTTGATCTTCTTGCACTGGACGGCAAAGACCTAAGAGGAGACAAGCTGATTGAAAGAAAGGAAAAGCTGGAGGCGCTAATGAAGGATGCGCCTATGAATCTTGTGTATAGCCGTCATGTCAGTGATAATGGAAGGGAGAGCTTTAAAGCCGCCTGTTCGCTGGGTATGGAGGGAATTGTCGGGAAAATTGCTGATTCCGTCTATAGCGGTACAAGGAATGGAGACTGGATAAAGCTCAAGTGCGACAAGAGGCAGGAGTTCGTCGTAGGAGGATATACTCTTTCCGACAAAAAAACGAGCGGGCTAAGCTCGATTTTGCTCGGTGTCTATGAGGGCGATGAGCTTGTATATGCAGGCCGTGCCGGAAGCGGCTTTGGCAAGTTAGTTGTGAGAGGCCTCGAGCCTATTTTTAGTGCTCAAAAAAGAGCTACATCTCCCTTTAAGCTAGCACCGCAGACTCGGAAGAACGAAGAGATCATATGGCTTGAACCTAATTTGGTTGCAGAAATAAAATTTGCAGAACTGACTGAAGATGGTCTGTTAAGGCAGGCCAGCTTCAAAGGCTTACGGACTGATAAGGACCCAAGAGATATAAGGTGGGAAAAGACAGGGGAGGAGCTGGATTCCGGGGACAAAGGTGGAGCACAGGGACTGCTTTACGATGAAAAGGTACAACTCTCCGATTTGCCAATGGATGAAGAGAGGGAGCAAGACAAAAAGGAGCACCCAAATAACCCAGACAACCGAGAGAACCGTCCCCCAGGAAGCCTTCCTTCTGAGTCAGCAAAGCCTCTAAAAAAAGTGGGAAGCAATCTTGTTATAGAAGGGATTAAGATAAGCTCCCCGGACAAACTTTTATTTGATGACCCGAAGATTAGTAAAATCGACGTAATCCGCTATTACCAACAGGTATCTGAGCGCATGCTGCCCTATGTTTCTCACAGGATTTTAAGCATCGTACGTTGCCCGAAGGGAGTGTCACAGACCTGCTTCTACAAAAAGCACCCGGGGACGG
>JAAYBT010000184.1 GCA_012730015.1 Clostridiaceae bacterium | reverse complement strand
GTATGAGTGTCCATGATACAATTGGCCATGTGCGTATTAGTAATAGATTTCTAAGTCCGCGGAATCTATTGCTAATATATCGCACGGCCATCAATTCCGCCGGAGGCATATAATAATCTGCCCCAAGTCCACTTGCAGATTATTATATCTTGTAAGCCGTTCTTTTTCAATTGTTTAAAATGGCTCAACAGGCAGTACTTGACTTCCCTCTGCTTCATTTACGCCCAATCAACTCAACAGTCTTCTCAAAGCACTCCTGTGCATCCAAAAGCATCTTGTCATCCGGCAGCTGCTCCCTGTAGCGAACCCGATTATAAACCTGCGTAAAGGGATACAACTCCTCAAGGACATCATAAGAGGATGTTTTTTTAATGATTTCCATCGAAGTATCAGACTTATCAGGATTTACACCTATCCTCGGCAGCATGCCAAGTATAATCGAATACATCATCCTCACCCTTAGCACAGGATCCTTTACACGCCGAAGATCACTTCTGCCTCTTCCTGCTCTTCTTGCACCTCCTGCTTTGCTGACTTCTCGAACAGGCTTTACAGTTTCTGTTTCATCAACAAATTCAGTCTCTTCAATGGGAGTTCGCTCCTTTTGTGTTGAAAAAAGCTTCTTTAATAGCGCTGCAACCCTCCTGCAAAAGGCAGGTAACCTTCGCAAAACAAAAAGCAATAGTCTATATGCCAGATAAAGAAAAATAAAATAACTTAAGACATTAATAATGAGATTGGCAAGAGGTGAACCCGGCTGAGCGCCAAATTCCGGGAGTTGTGATTCTCCGGGCATTCCACCTCCCAGGATTGACTCCTGCTTGGGAGCTAACAACTCCACTAACATCATCAACAAAACTGCGATAATGGCAACCAACTTAGTTAATAAATTAATAATAGTAATAACGATCTCTTTTAGATTGAACAAAAGTAAAACAAATAGAAATATTACGCTAACGGTTAGAGCATTAAAGCTCCTCAGATTCTTTGGCAATATAGACTTCTCTATGTGTTTTTTGCTGAAAATATTGCTCTCTATGTCCTCCTGATTTTTCACAATAAGGTAGGCAAATATGAAGAAGAGCGTAACAGTAAACAGTCCTGGACGCAGATAAAGCAATTCATCGAATATGAGCGGCAGCTCCAGGCAGAGCGCAAGGATGCCAAAGCCTATATATACATAAGCCTTGCTCATTATTAGCGAAGCCTTAAGCCTTGCATGCTTCATAGAAACAACATATGTTATAACGACCGGTACTAATTCAAATAAGGCTCTACGCATGCTTCCCCGACTATGTGTAAAAAAGCTGATTAGCATTGGCAGTAGCATAATTTGCCAGGCAATAGTTGAGGTCATAAACTCAGCGGCACCATTTATTTTTAGCATAAAGGCCAGGAATTTGGCAGGCTTTGTGTTAGCTAACGCCTTAATGATGCCGGGGGGCTTTCGTAGGAAAATGGCCACTGCAACGTGCGCGAAAATCATGGCAGATGCAAAAATGACAAGAGAAACAAGTCCCCCATCCGTTCCAAACAGAACCGCCCTTAATGTAACAGTAGCGGCATATATATAGGCATTCACTGCAACAGTCGCCAATAATCGCAATAGTGTTACCCGAGTTCCAGCCTTCATACTCTCCCCCGCAATTTCCTAAATCCTTCTTTATACCTAAATGTGCCTATTCAATTACAGGCGGTACTGTTTGCGCAGGATTGTGTTTCCTACTCCAATGACCTGCTGCTTAGCACTGCCTAGTCACATTTACATTTCTACCTCTTCCGCAGCCTCCACAAGCCCGCCCTCATACTCCATAAACCTGCTGTCTGAGAACAGGTACACCTGGGCATTTCCTCTCCGGGCGCCGGCCTCATATACTGTATCGAGCAATATGATGCTTACCGTGTTTCCTGCAGCCTCCAAAAGCTCCACCTGTTCACTTATTCTCCTGCTCAAATATGCTGTGACAATGACAACCTCAGTATTTTCAAGTACAGGAGTTACCTCATCCAGAAGGTTTTCAAAGTCCTTCACATTTTTCATCAACAATCCTGCCAATATCTTGAACAGCTCAGATATATGCTCCTTATCGCCGGCCTCTCCTGTAAATATGGCCTGTCTGGAATCTGCCAAGACACAGCCATTAGTGCCGAACCGCACCGTGGCGCCCTCCTTTAAAGCCCTGTCAAACAATGTAGCCGCTACCTTTATTCCGATTTCGGCAAGTCGTTTGTTAACCGTATCTGCATACTCATAAAGCTGCGATTGCATGTTTAACAATACTGTCAGGCTTTGCTGCGATGTGAATTCATTTTTTCTTACCATAAGCCTGCCTGACCTTGCAGAAGCAGGCCAGTGAATGCGATTTAGCGGGTCTCCAGGCGTATAATCCCTTGCACCCGCTACCATAAATGGATCATCTACGATCCACCTGTTAACAGTATTATCGCTTTGTGTAAGATTAACTGGTGTAAACATCTCCTCAAGGTCTACTATCTCAGGGTAGACTGTCAGGCGGGCGTTTACCTCCACAGGCTCCGACACCGTAGCATTGTTCAGGATATCCCCGCTGATCAGGGTGACATTTTCGGTAGTAAAGACGCCTCTCTTCAGGCATTTCAGCTTCCAGCTCCTTGTGGTCCTCTGATAGCTCTTTAGCACAAAGCTGCTGGTAACTCGCCTGCTGTCCTGTGCTACTACAGAGCAGGTCTGAGCAAAGCCAAGCCAACGCGAGGTGTGGATATCCACCTTCAGCCAGGGCACAGGCAAGAGCTTGCTATTGTAAACTGTTTCCACAAGATAAATGTCGTCTCCCTCATGAGCCTCTCTTACACTGAATTCACATTTGTAATGAAGCTTATGAAAGGAATATTTGCAAAATACAAACGTTTGCAGCCACAGGCAAAAAACAAAAATTATGGCAAGTGCAATGACATCCATTTAGACACCCCAGAATTCTTCGGTCGGCACAGGAACTCTCTTCAGAAGCTCACTAATGGCATTCTCGGCGTTCTGTGTGCCGCCCGTGATTGCATGGCCCTTTAGTAATAGACGATGAGCCAGCACCGGAATTGAAACCTTTTTCACATCATCAGGTATAACAAAATCTCTGCTGTCAAAAATCGCATTAACCTGGGCAGCCCTCATCAGCGCAATGCTGCCTCTGGGGCTGACACCGAGTAATATTTTCTCATCATGGCGCGTCTGCTCAATTATATCAACAATATACTGCTCGATTGCATTCGACACCTTAACTTCACAGATGCAAGCCTGAGCCTCCAGCACAGCTTCGGCACGAGCCACTGTCTCCAACTCTGTCTCAGGATTGTTCTCTTTAAATCGCTGAAGAATCTCTATGCCCTCTTGCTGCGACGGATACCCCATCTTAAGGCGCATGAAGAACCTGTCAAGCTGAGCCTCCGGCAATGGAAAGGTACCGCGGGTTTCAACAGGATTTTGTGTGGCAATTACAAAGAAGGGCTTCTCAAGCTTTTTAGTATCACCATCA
Organism: Clostridiaceae bacterium; assembly: GCA_012730015.1. Lineage (GTDB taxonomy): Bacteria > Bacillota > Clostridia > Acetivibrionales > DTU013 > JAAYBT01. The sequence continues at coordinate 6,965 of JAAYBT010000184.1, read as the reverse complement.
ACAGTGACCTGCCCCTCCTCCATACACTCCAGAAGGCTGGACTGTGTGCGGGGCGTAGCCCTGTTTATTTCATCCGCAAGTACAATATTTGCAAACAAAGGACCAGGCCTGAAAACAAATTCTCCCTGCTTTTGATCAAAGTAATTTATGCCGGTGATGTCCGAGGGAAGAAGATCCGGCGTGAATTGTACCCTCTTAAATTCGCATTCGAAAGATTTGGCCAGGCATCTTGCCAGCATAGTCTTGCCTACACCAGGAACATCCTCTAGCAGGACATGTCCGCCGCAAAACAGGCTGTTAAGCACAAGATCAATTGTAGCCTCTCTGCCCACAAGCACACTTGATATATTAGCCCTCACTTTATCAGCCAGTTCTCTAATCTGTGATAATTCCATTCTTATCCCCCGCCTCTATTTATTTGACACCTTTCTCACTCGACTGTTCAATTCTTTCCCGCATCTCGCGCCAGGCCTTTTCCCTTTCCACATCCTCACGGTATTCAGGAATTGACAGAATAACCGAGACACACAAAATAACAGCGATAACTATAATCTCTCTTATAGCTGCAGGCGAAAGATTCTTCAGTTTCATGCCAACCCTTTTGAATAATTTCACCATCTAGCTTATCAACTCTTTCCCCTGCTTCATTTCCTTAGCAAAATTCTCGCCAAACTCCTCACACTGCTTCAGATCATCCTCTGTCAGGCTATACTTAAAGCCTAATGGGGCAAGAGGGGTTATTAACCCGGCCTCTTCCAGTGAAGCACTGATTTTCTTCGGTGCCTCTCCACTCCAACCATAGCTGCCAAAGCCTGCGCCCAGCTTACCCTTAAACCTGTGAGCCCTAATCTCCTCCAGCAAACCGGCTGTGGGTCTTAGGACCGTGCCATTTATAGTACAGCTTCCAGCCAATACTGCCCTGGCCTTAAAAATTTCTGTGATAAGGTCGCTGAAATCTGTTATTGCTAGATCAAAAATCTTGTACCTGATACCCTGCTTCTCCAGCCCGCGGGCAATTGCCTGCGCCATCGTCCTCGTTGCATTATACATGGTATCATAAATAATAACAGCATGTCCCTCGTTATAGTCCTGAGCCCATTCATAGTATTTATCGATAATCTGCATTGGATTAACACGCCATATAGCACCGTGACTTGGCGCTATAACATCAATCGGAAGATTCATTCCCTTAATCTGCTCAATCTTCTTCTTAATTAAGGCACTAAATGGTGTTAATATGTTTGCATAATACTTAATGGCTTCCTCAAAAAGTTCACAGGTGTCTATTTCGTCATTAAAAAGTGAAATTCCTGCAAGGTGCTGGCCAAAGGCATCATTTGATAATACTGTCGCAGCTCCCTTCACATATGTAAGCATACTATCCGGCCAATGAATCATCTGCATTTCCACAAAGACCAGGTCATATTTCCCAATATTTATAGAATCTCCTGTTTTGACGATTTGTAAGTTCATATCCTCTCTATGAAAGTGATTCTTAATAATTGCAGCACCATTTTTCGTACAATAAATGGGGATATCCTTTGAAGGCAGCCTATCAATTAAGTATCCAAGGCTTCCACCGTGGTCAGGCTCGGCATGGTTAACCACTATCATGTCAATGTTAGCAAGCCCAACATCTGCGTCAAGCCTATCTACAAATTCTTTGCTAAAGGGATTCCATACCGTATCAACCAATACAGTCTTCTCATCCTTTATCAAGTATGAATTGTAGCTTGAGCCTCTGTGAGTAGATAGCTCCTGTCCGTGAAAATGCCTAAGACTCCAGTCTCTTATCCCTACCCAGTAAATATCCTTCTTAATCTCTATCATAGCTTTATTCTCTCCTCTCATCGAAGGCCTCCGCCCTATTCATATATGATACCCATATCATTAATATTCAATCATCACCTGGCATATCGTGCCTATTTCGTCCCGATATGCAAAAAGAGCCGCCTTATAGAAGGCGGCTCTCTTTTCCTGGTTATTATTCGATTATGCTTGTAACAGAGCCTGAACCAACAGTTCTTCCGCCTTCACGGATAGCGAACTTCAGTCCCTGATCCATAGCGATCGGAGTAATAAGCTTGATAGTCATTTCAATATGATCGCCGGGCATGCACATTTCTACGCCCTCTGGAAGCTCAGCAACACCGGTAACGTCAGTTGTTCTGAAGTAGAACTGAGGTCTGTAGCCATTAAAAAACGGAGTATGTCTGCCGCCCTCTTCCTTAGTCAGAACGTAAACTTGACCCTTGAAATGAGTATGAGGTTTAATTGAACCGGTTTTTGCAAGAACCTGTCCTCTTTCAATTTCGTCTCTCTGAACACCTCTAAGCAGGCAACCGATATTATCACCGGCAACAGCCTGATCAAGAAGCTTTCTGAACATCTCAACACCTGTGACAACTGACTTTCTGGGCTCATCCATCAAACCAACGATTTCAACTTCCTCGCCAACCTTGATAGTTCCTCTTTCTACTCTACCGGTAGCAACCGTGCCACGGCCTGTAATTGAGAATACGTCCTCAACAGGCATCAGGAACGGCTTGTCCGTGGGTCTTTCAGGAGTAGGAATATAGCTGTCGACTGCATCCATCAAGTCAAGAATAGGCTTGTATTTCGGATCGCTCTGATCCGTGGCTTGGCACTCAAGAGCTTCCAATGCAGAGCCTCTGATTATTGGAATACTGTCTCCGTCGTAATCGTAAGAGCTGAGCAGTTCTCTAAGCTCCATTTCAACGAGCTCAATCAGTTCATCATCATCAACCATGTCGCACTTGTTAAGGAAAACAATAATGTGCTGAACGCCAACACGACCAGCAAGGAGTATATGCTCTCTGGTCTGAGGCATCGGGCCGTCTGCAGCCGATACGACAAGTATAGCTCCATCCATCTGAGCGGCACCGGTGATCATGTTCTTAACATAGTCAGCATGGCCGGGGCAGTCAACATGAGCGTAGTGTCTGGTCTCAGTCTCATACTCAACATGAGAAGTTGAAATCGTGATTCCTCTGGCTTTTTCTTCCGGAGCTTTGTCAATCTGATCATAAGCGGTAAAGTTAGCTTTCCCGGAGAAGCCGAGAACCTTTGTTATAGCTGCTGTCAAAGTAGTCTTTCCGTGGTCAACGTGACCAATAGTTCCAATGTTAACGTGGGGTTTGTTTCTTTCAAATTTGGCCTTACCCATTTTAAAATCTCCTCCCTTTTCAGTATAATACTGAATAATTAGTAGTTATTATATTTTATATGCTACAAACGTATCATAAACATCTGCAGCACATTGGCCGCACTCACTTCAGAATAGATTCCTGAATACTCTTGGGAACCTCTTCATAGTGATCGAATTGCATTGTAAATACACCTCTGCCCTGAGTTCTGGAACGAAGCTCTGTAGCATATCCAAACATGCTCGCAAGGGGTACGTTTGCCGAAATAACTTGGGCGCCGGACCTGCTTTCCATGCCTTCTATCCTTCCTCTTCGGGAATTAAGATCACCCATTACATCTCCCATATACACTTCAGGCACAACAACATCGACCTTCATAATAGGCTCCAGCAATGCGGGATCAGCCTTTCGACACCCGTCCTTAAAGCCAATGGAACCTGCAATTTTGAAAGCCATCTCAGATGAGTCCACATCATGATAGGATCCATCCACAAGGGTAATCTTGATGTCGAGAACCTGATAACCTCCTAAAACACCATTCTTCATGGCATCCTGTATACCTTCGTCAATCGCCGGAATATACTCTTTTGGTATAGCACCGCCGACAATTTTGTTAACAAATTCGTAGCCGCTGCCTGGTTCCTGAGGCTCAATCTCCAATACGCAGTGACCATATTGGCCTCTGCCGCCTGACTGTCGGACAAACTTCCCTTCACTCTTGACAGCCTTGCGTATTGTTTCCTTGTATGCGACCTGTGGCTGCCCTACGTTGGCTTCGACCTTGAACTCCCTCATCAGCCTGTCAACAATTATCTCCAGATGCAGTTCTCCCATACCAGAAATGATTGTCTGGCCTGTCTCTACGTCTGTATGAGCCTTAAAAGTAGGATCCTCTTCGGAAAGCTTGGCCAAAGCTGCGGACATTTTTTCCTGGCCTGCTTTCGTCTTTGGCTCAACAGCAACGTGTATAACCGGCTCGGGAAACTCCATAGACTCCAGTATAATCGGTGCATCTTCACTGCAAAGGGTGTCTCCTGTAGCAGTGTCCTTAAGTCCTACAGCCGCCGCGATGTCGCCGGAGTATACCGTATCGGTATCCTCCCTATGATTGGCATGCATTAGAAGTATTCTTCCAATGCGCTCCCTCTTCTGCTTGGTTGAATTGAGTACATATGACCCTGACTTCAGCATCCCGGAATATGCTCTGAAGAAACAGAGCTTCCCAACAAAGGGATCTGCCACGATTTTGAAGGCCAGTGCAGAAAAAGGTCCATCATCATCTGCTGCTCTTTCAAGTATTTCATCGGCATCATCTGCTGAAACTCCGGTAATAGCCGGCACATCCAAAGGCGAAGGCATATATTCAATAATCGCATCTAACAGCTGCTGCACTCCCTTATTTTTGTAAGAAGATCCACAGGTAACGGGTATCATTTTAACTGCTATGGTAGCCTTTCTGATTCCTGCACGTATTTCTTCTACGGTAAGCTCCTCGCCTTCGAGGTACTTTTCCATGAGAACCTCGTCTTGTTCAGCAACAGTTTCAATTAACATATTACGATATTTGTCAACAATTTCGATCATATCCTCCGGTATCGGTTCCTCATCCACCACTTCACCATTATCACCCAGATAATATGATGCCTTCATGGTTACTAAATCGACTACACCCTGAAAATCGTCTTCCTTGCCGATAGGCAACTGAATCGGAACAGCATTAGCTTTTAGCCTGTCCTTCATCATTTGGATGCAGTTAAAGAAGTCTGCACCCATAATATCCATCTTATTAATATGAGCAATGCGAGGCACGTTGTATTTGTCAGCCTGTCTCCATACTGTTTCTGACTGAGGCTCAACCCCTCCCTTTGCACAGAAAAGTGTCACTGAACCATCGAGAACTCTAAGAGATCTTTCAACCTCTACCGTAAAGTCAACGTGCCCCGGCGTATCTATAATGTTTATTCTATGTCCCTTCCATTGAGCTGTTGTAGCAGCGGAGGAGATAGTAATCCCTCTTTCCTGCTCCTGCTCCATGAAGTCCATAGTAGCAGCACCTTCGTGGGTCTCTCCCATCTTGTGCAGCCTTCCTGTGTAAAACAAGATTCTCTCAGTAGTAGTTGTTTTACCGGCATCAATGTGTGCCATTATACCAATATTTCTTGTTTTTTCTAATGTAAACTGCCTGGGCATGTATGCCTCCTTTCTTCCTCGATATGTCCATCAAGGGCTTTAACGATTTAACTTCAACATCGTAAAGCCCGGCAATATAGCTATTGCTTACCAACGATAATGTGCAAAAGCCTTATTAGCCTCTGCCATCTTATGCGTATCTTCCTTCTTTTTGAAGGCTCCGCCGGCTCCGTTAACAGCATCCATTATTTCTCCGGCAAGTCTTTCCTTCATTGTTTTCTCGCCTCTGAGGCGTGAATAGTTAACTAACCATCTGAGTCCGAGCGCTTGTCTTCTTTCAGGTCTTACTTCCATAGGCACCTGATAGGTTGCACCACCAACTCTCCTGGCTTTAACCTCCAACACAGGCATTATGTTGTTCATTGCCTGCTCAAATACTTCAAGAGGATCCTTGCCCAGCTTCTCCTTGATAATGTCAAAGGCGTCATAGCAAATTCTCTGAGCTACACCCTTCTGTCCGTCAAGCATGATGTTGTTTATCAGCTTTGTAACAACCTTGTCATTATAAATGGGATCCGGCAGAATGTCTCTTTTTGGAGTATGTCCTTTTCTTGGCACTTTACTTCCCTCCTTTAATAAATAATAGGGGCTCTACCCCTTCAGCTTTGAGGTACTCGGAACCCGAAGGTCCTCGTTAGTGCGTCCGTACATGTAATATATAAAATAACTTTATCGTTACAAGATACTTGGCACTGCTCAATTTGTCATTTCTGGCGTATTACTTCTTAGCTGCCTTAGGTCTCTTGGCTCCGTACTTTGAACGGCTCTGCAGTCTATTGGTAACACCTGCCGTGTCAAGAGTTCCTCTGACGATATGATACCTTACGCCGGGAAGATCCTTAACCCTGCCTCCTCTGATAAGCACAACACTATGCTCCTGAAGATTGTGTCCTATTCCGGGAATGTAAGCAGTCACTTCTATCCCATTAGTCAAACGTACCCTTGCAACCTTCCTCAATGCTGAATTAGGTTTCTTTGGTGTCGATGTTCTAACTACAGTGCAAACGCCTCTTTTCTGAGGTGAGTTAACCTTAACAGGTTTCTTTCTCAGCGAGTTGAAGCCTCTTTGAAGAGCAGGAGAATTTGATTTGTATTCAACCGTCTCTCTTCCCTTCCTGACCATCTGATTAAATGTTGGCAATCCATACACCTCCTTTCGACAATAATGATGTTCTTTATTCTAAACTAAGTAATTAACTGTTATCCAAATGTTTTCGCTTTGGCATAAGTGCAGTCCTCTGTGCCTACTTTAGTAAACAGACCGCTGAAGCACCTACTTCAATGCCTACCGCCTTACCCAGCTGTTTCATGGTTTCGACATACTCTAGCGCAACATCATTTGAAACGCAAAGCTCCTTAAGACTTCCTGTAACCTTTTCATCTGCGTCCCTTGCAATAAATACCATCTTCGCCATGTCATTCTCTACAGCCTTCAAGGTCTGCTTAACTCCTATAGCCTTATTGCTGCTCTTTAAAACCTCCAGCACAAGTACGCACCTATCCCTCTCATAAATTCGCACTGAAATATTTTATCACCGCAGTTCCGTGTTTGTCAAGATGAACATAACACAAGGCTTTTGCGATGTAACATTAATCAAACTTAGCTGC
>JAAYBT010000183.1 GCA_012730015.1 Clostridiaceae bacterium | reverse complement strand
GATCTACCAGCCTGCTGCCCATTGTCCTTACTGTAGGCCCTGTCGCCCTGAGGTCTACCGCCCTGAGCTTTGCTATCCTGAGTTTTACTATCCTGAGCTTTGTCAGCCAGCTCCTTTGATTCAGAAGCCCTAACCTCCTGCGGCTTAGGATCCTGCTCGCTTTCCCCAGCTTGGGGCTGTCTAGCCTGCTGTGCTTTCTCATCCTGCTTCCCTGTAGCTTTATCTTCTGCCGCATCGGCGTCTTTAGCTTTCTTATCCAGCTTAGTGTCAACCTTCTGTGAAGCTACCTGCGGGCTTTTATCGGCGATAGTCTCTTGCTTCTTCTCTTTTTCTGCTTTATCGGTATCTTTTTTCTTTGCTTTATCATCATGCATTATAGGCTTATCATCCTTTTTGGATACTACTGTTTCCGTAATTACTGGTTTATCTTCCTTCACCATTGCTGCTTTATCCAAAACTGCTTCATTTATATCGGGCTTAACGGCCTCAACCTTACTATCTGCCTTTTTATCTGCACTCATACCAGCAGTTTCTTTTTTGTTTGCTGCAGGCTTCTCACTATTTGCAGCTGAAGCCTTTTTTGCAGCATTATTCACTGTAGCGTAATCGGACCTGCTTTTCCTGACAAATCCCGATAGCAAGCCTGAATTCGCATCGGTAGATGTGACATAATCATTTCTTTGCCTATTCTTACCGCCCCGCACATCTGCCCTTTGCCTGTCATACCTTGAATCCTGGCCGTCTTGAGTATTAATAATTATTTCAGTAGTCCTTATAATACGGGGTGCACTCTTTGCGTCACGCTTCACACCTTGTTTCCGCTGAACAGGCGGCGTTACCGGAGCTGGAGCTTCAGCCTTCTTTTCTTCGGCATCCTCCGCCTTTTCTTCACGCTTTATTATACCAATATGCTTGTACAACGCATTCAGTTCATCTTCCTCTAATAGACTCATATGGTTTTTTACCTGAATATCAATCTCCCCAAGCTTCTCCATTAGCCTCTTGCTCGTTGTATTTAATTCTTTTGCCAGTTCATAAACTCTAACCTTTTCCAAATCTTTACACCCCCAAGTTCTATACCACAGTAACAATCATTTCCTTAAGACGTCCAGCAAACCCCCTATCGGCTATTGCAATTACAGACCTGATCCCTTTACCGGTAAACCTGCCAAGCATTTCCTTGGTTCCAAAGTATCTGATGTCTACCTTTCTGTAATCGCACATATTCTTAAATTTTTTCTTGGTATTTTCTGAAGCATCTTCAGCTACAATAACCAAGTATACCTTTCCGGCTTTGAGCTTCCTTTCGCAGGTCTCTTCTCCCGAAAGTAGTTTCCCTGCCTTTGTTGCAAGTCCGAGAAAGGAATATATCCTTTCAACCATCATTTCCCTCCAATTGCCGTTTCAACATATCATAAACATCGTTATCAATTTTGGCACTATAGGCCTTATCAAGCCTCCTGAACTTCATCACCTTTTCAAAGCACTCGGCACTATGACACACATATGCGCCCCTGCCGGCCATTTTACCGGTGAAGTCTACGCTTGTGTTCCCCTCCTTGTCTCTGACAATTCGGACTAATTCCTTCTTAGGCTTCATCTCCTGACATCCTAAGCACATACGCAAAGGTATTCTTCTCTGCTTCAAGCGAATCACCTCTATTCCGGATCCTCAACTGTTTCAGCCTCAACATCCTCTAGTGAGGCAACCTCGTCCTCAGCATCCTCCGCTGAATACTCTTCAATGACCACTTCTGCCTCTGCTATATCTTCTGCTTCATCCATATCTTCCATTTGACCTTGATCCCATGCTTCTTCGGCATTCTCTATTTCTTCGCCCTCATTGTCATATTCATCATCATATTCATCCTCATACTCATATCCGTCCTCATTATCTTCTTCGTCCGGATCATATATGCTATCCATGTTGAACATTTGCTGTTCAATAGCCGCTCTGAGCTGGGATTCACTCTTTATATCAATCTTCCAGCCGGTAAGCTTAGCCGCCAGCCTTGCATTCTGCCCCTCCTTGCCAATGGCAAGAGAAAGCTGAAAATCGGGTACAATAACCCTGGCTGCTCTCTCATCCTCGTTTACATCGACTCTAACAACCTTCGCCGGGCTTAAACTGCTGGCAATATATTCCTCAGGGGCGCTACTCCACTTGATAATATCAATTTTTTCACCTCTGAGCTCATCAACAATAGCCTGGACTCTGGTGCCCTTCTGCCCTACACATGCACCAACAGGATCCACATTAGGATCCCTTGAGAAGACCGCTATTTTTGTTCTGGATCCGGCCTCTCTCGATATACTCTTTATTTCAACGGTACCATCGTGTATTTCCGGAACCTCCAGCTCAAAAAGCCTTTTAACAAGCCCTGGATGCGTTCTGGAAACCATGATTTGGGGGCCCTTGTTTGTCATTTTTACTTCAACTATATAGGTCTTGATTCTGTTATTGAAACGATAATCCTCACCAACAGTCTGCTCGCTCGCAGTCATAACAGCCTCAGTTTTGCCAAGGTCAATAATAACATTTTTTCTTTCAGCCCTTTGAATAATCCCGGTAACAATGTCACCTTCCTTATTGGAAAACTCATCGAATATAATTTCGCGTTCAGCTTCCCTTATTCGCTGCATAACTACCTGCTTAGCGGTCTGAGCAGCTATCCTTCCGAACTTCCTGGGAGTAACCTCTATCTCGGCAATGTCATCTTCCTCATATGCATTGTTCAGAGCCCTTGCTTCTTCCAGTGAAATCTCGCCTTCTTCAATATCGGGGCCGGATTTGACTGTCTTGAGTGCAAATACCCTTATATCACCTGATTCACGATCAATACTAACCCTTACGTTTTGTGTGGAACCGAAATTCTTCTTGTAGGCTGAAATAAGAGCGGCTTCTATTGCCTCAATCAGCACTTCCATCTCTATCCCCTTATCTTTTTCCAATTGCTCTAATGCAAGAATCAACTCTGCACTCATACTTTACCTCCTGTCATATCCCGAAAAGTTCGAAATCTCCTAATTATCATTAATATTATTATCCCTAAAACCTTATTATACGTCTTACCAAAGCAGTATCTTTTCTATCAAAGCTCATCGTAATGCCCTCATCAGTCTTAATATCAAAAATGTCTCCGGTTAACCCCAACAGTTCGCCTTCGAAAATCTTCTTTCCGTTGAGCGGCTGGAAAAGCTTCACTTCAACTGCCTCGCCCCTGAAGCGTTCAAAATCCCGATCCTTCTTAAGTGGTCTTTCACCTGGTGAAGACACCTCAAGTATATAACTTTGCTTAATTGGGTCATTTTCATCCAGCTTATCACTTAACTCCTGACTGACCCTTTGACAGTCATCAATGCCGACTCCCCTGCTTTTATCTATATAAATCCTCAGATACCAATTGGCGCCTTCCTTCATGAACTCCACATCCACCAACTCAAAAGACAGCGCATCCACTATAGGCTGCGCCATTTCCGAAACGATATCTGCCACCCGCTTCTTTGCCATACAAAAAACCAATCCTTTCAATCTCAAGTGTTGATCCTCAATGCTAAACTACTTATGTTAAAGACAAAGAGTGGGTTCAGCCCACTCTTTACCAAATAAACAATATGCCTAAATCCAAACCGCCTACAGATATATTGTATCACAATAATCTACGTTCCAGCGCACCCGCAGGGCATTATATCATGTTTAGCATGATATAATTGGCCATGTGCGTTTGGCATAAGCCAATTCCCGCACGGCCATAAATTCCGCCAGAGGCATATAATAATCTGCGTTCCAACGTACTCGCAG
>JAAYBT010000182.1 GCA_012730015.1 Clostridiaceae bacterium | reverse complement strand
TTTGAATTTCTCTGGGCATCCTGCCTACCAGCGAGCCTCCACGTAGAGGCTCCATTATAACTACCCCAATGCCTTTGGAGGCGGCATACTCCAAGCCTTCTCTCCCAGCTTGGAAGCTTTCATCAATATAATTATATTGTATTTGGCAAAAATCCCAGGGATAATCGTCTAAAATTGACTTAAAATCCTCTTTATCTCCATGGAAGGAGAAGCCAAACCAACGTATTTTCCCTTCCTTCCTGGCATTTTCTGCAAACTCCTGTACGCCAAGTCCTTTGAGTCTTTCCCATCCCCCCATATCACTGAGGGCATGAAGAAGATAATAGTCGATACAGCCGGTCCTCAGCTTTTTTAACTGGCTGTCCAATATGCTGTTCATATCATCAATGGAATGGAGCTTATAAAGGGGCAGCTTGGTGGCAATAAAGACCTTGTCCCGATAGCCCTTCGCCAGGACATCACCCAGAATGCTCTCGCTCCTGCCGCCATGATAAATCCAGGCCGTGTCAAAATAGTTCACACCCTGATCTATGGCCTGAATAATCTGTCGCTCGGTCCGCTCAACATCAATCTTGCCCTTCTTCTTGGGAAAACGCATGCATCCGTAGCCCAGAATCGACAACCTGTCACCGGTTTTACCCATCTCACGGTAAAGCATAGAAGCTCCTTTCGGGTTCGCTAAAAGCAGCCGCCACAAACACTGCGGGCGAGTTCCAGTATATAGTCACCTCATTGGTTGAATATGAGCCACTATAATCAATATAGCATTTGGCAGGAGGCAGACCCTTTAGATTGATTCGAGCAAACTCATCCTGCAGTCCTGAATTTGGACCGCCGGCAACCAGTCCCGGTACGGGCAGCTCAACGCTGTCGCCCTTTGAAGGCCTGTGGTGAGGATCCAGAACCGGTTTATGCCCAAAGCCTGTCACATAGCACTGATCCAGCGTGTTACAGCCGAGAATGTAATTGAAATTGCTGGCAGCCGCATCTATGTAATCCTTCGACGGCTCCAGCATGTCTGCAAGAATAAGGAGCCTGGCATCATTCAAGACCTTCATATTGCTTCCCCAATAATAATCGCCAAAGCCGAGAGTTATATTGTACCCCGACATCTGACTATTCCTCAGCCTATCCTTAGCCACATTAATAAGACTCATCTTTACATAATCATATACAGCCTTGTCCTGTTTGCTCTCATCTGTGAACAAATAGGCTAGCCCAGCATATCCACCAACGCTTTGCCAGCCAAACTCAAAGCTGCGGAGCCCGGAAGTGCTGTAAGCAGACTTAAAAAACTCTCCGTATTTACTGTCGCCGGTTGCCCTATAAAGCTCCGCTGCAGCCCAAAGACGCTCATCGTAATAATTTGAATCCCCGTATTCTCCGGTAGATATTTCACCGGGATTTTTGAAGCCATGGGCAGCCTTATTGTTCTCCAGCCATATCCAGGCCTTTTCAGAAGCCTTCAGGCAAAGCTGTCCAAATTGCCTGTCATAGTTTTCAAATATCCTCGATGCCATCGCTGTCACGGCTGCAAAGTCGGCGGTAGCCGCCGCCGATATGGGTGAATAAAACAATTCGCTCGTATCGTCCTGGGGCATCAATGCTAGGGATGGAAAGGATTTGGATGTAAGCTTGTGATAGACTCCGCCTGTATCATCATCCTGCATCTTGAGAAGCCATTCCAGCTTGTATCTGGCCTCATCAAGAATATCGGGCAGGCCATTTCCACTCTCAGGTATATTGATATCATCCTTGCAGCTATTGGGGAAAAGCTCCCATGTCATTAGAAGGTCTGCAACAGCCACTGCCCCAGGGACCACATATTTGCCGTAGTCTCCGGCATCGTGCCAGCCGCCGTTCCCGTCCATCTCGACCTCCTCATTTCCATATATCTTGCCCTTAGAAGTATGACAGGCTTTGTGCTCCCAATCACCGGCAAACTTCCGATCGAGGTCCATTCCACAGCGTTGAAAGTAAAAGGACTTCAGAAGACCCCTCTTCAAATCCTCGTACACATCCTCTCCGATTCTAAAGCTGTCCGTCATACCTATCCCAGGTACGGCTATATAATAGGCGCCTGAGTCCCGGACTTTAGTAAAGTCACCAACATAAAGGTTATCCTCACTGCCGGCGTCCCTGGCTCCCTTTTCTAAGGCCGCGGCAAAAATCTGTTCACCGCTATCCTTATCAATTACAGCAAAATAATCTGCCTGGCCGTTAACAAGGACTTGCTTAGTTGCCGATGTCCGATAACCGATTTGATTGATATGTATATTTTCATTTAAAGACAGGGAAGCGACATCCACCTGAACCGTATCCAAATCGATTACCACACCCTCCTTTGGAG
>JAAYBT010000181.1 GCA_012730015.1 Clostridiaceae bacterium | reverse complement strand
TAGTTCAATGAGCATTTGATAAATCTATTTTTGTTGTGTCGGATCTGATGGACAAGTCCTGCAGGGCTCGGGGGCTACCAGCAACGATTTCTTAAGTCTGTCAATTATAGAATCCAGACTCACATCCTTCTTTTCACCGCTTCTCATATCCCTCAGAACTCCCTTGCCGGATTCAATTTCATCATCACCCAGCACGATAGTATATAAAAAACCCTTCTTATCTGCATACTTCATCTGGGCCTTGAGGCTTCTATCCAGCAAATCGGTCTCAGCACCGACATTACACTTGCGCAGCTCATAAACAAGCCTCTGTGCAAAGTCCGATGCCTTATGTCCCAGGGTTGCTATATAAATGTCCATAACCGGAGGCTCTTCGATAAGTATGCCCTGACTATCCAGTTCCATAAGCAGCCGCTCAACGCCAAGCGCAAATCCGATACCAGGCGTAGGCGCACCCCCACAGACCTCCACAAGTCCGTCATACCTTCCCCCACCGCAAATTGTGCCCTGAGAGCCCGGGTTTTCCGAAACAAATTCAAATACAGTCTTGGTATAGTAATCCAAGCCTCTAACTATTTGAGGATCTACCCTGTACACTATCCCCAGATTGTCCAGCCCGGACATTACCCCTTCCAGGTGAGCGCCACACTCGCCACAAAGATTCTCAGGCAGCAAGGGTGCCCCCGCAACAATTTTTTGACAGCTTTCCTCTTTACAATCAAGTATTCTCAGGGGATTCCTCTCAAACCTGTTTTGGCAGTTCTCGCAAAGCTCATCAAGATGAGGCCTTAGGAAGACCTTCAGCTTCTCATGGTAGGCATCCCTGCATCTGGGACAGCCAATGCTGTTAATATTCAAGCCCGTATTAGCCAACCCAAGCCTTTCAAAAAACATTGACAAGAGGCTTATGATTTCAACGTCAATCTCCGGTCCAGCCGAACCGAAGGCCTCCACGCCAAACTGGTGGAATTCCCTGTAACGCCCCTTCTGTACATTCTCATACCTGTATGCGGAAATGTTGTAATAAAGCTTAATCGGCTGAGCCATCGACGCCATGCCGTTCTCTATGTAGCTTCTTACCACGCCGGCTGTACCCTCGGGCCTGAGTGTAATACTCCTGCCTGCCTTGTCATTGAAAGTATACATCTCTTTTTGCACGATATCAGTACTATCCCCGACACCTCTTTGAAAAAGCTCTGTATGCTCGAAAACCGGTATTCTTATCTCTTTGTAGCCAAACTTCGCGCAGAGTGTGGAAAAAATGCTCTCCAGATACTGCCACTTGTAAACTTCCGAAGGAAGAATATCTCTGGTTCCCTTTGGTGCTTGATTGAACATAGCTACCTCCCATTTCTTAAACAACTTATAAACATCTCTTTGACAAAATACTATCTAAAACATTGCATATGCTCTTATCGTCTTAAAAACCGATTACTGCTTCTTTCATAGGCAATTTCAGTCTCAGGCCCATGCCCCGGGTAAACCCTTAAGTCGTCGTCCAGCTTCATAAGGCGCTGAAGTGACTCCGTCAGCCTTCCGCTGTCACCGCCTGCCAGATCGGTTCTGCCAACTCCCAGTCTAAATAGAGTATCCCCACTAAACAGGCATTCCTTAACATTATGGGCATTCTCAACGGAGTGAGTGCCATCAAAGGTCGCCATGATGCAAATGCTGCCGGGGGTATGACCGGGAGTGTGTATAATCTCCAGCTTCAGGCTTCCCGCGTCGCCTAGGGTCAATACATCCCCATCCTTTACAAGCACATCAGCCTGCCTGAAGGAGATTCTTTCGCCAAACAAAACAGAGCCGTTCAACATAGGGTTTTGCAAAAATGGTGCATCCTCCTCATGTATGACTGCCTTGCCGCCACAATTAGCGTGAAGCTCATTCAATTGCTGTATGTGATCAATATGTCCATGTGTCATAATAATATATTTTAATCGCAGCCCCTGTGTATCAAGGATCTGCGCGACTTCTCCATAATCAGCTCCGGGATCTATAACCGCAGCCTCCCCCATACCATCCCCCTCACCATTAAGCCCGATGATATAGCAGTTCGACTGCAACAGACCAGTATCCAAACACTTTAAAAACAAGACTCATTCCTCCTACGTCCCATTACTTAGCGCTTACCTCTTGCCTTACCTTTTTGCTTTTAGCCCTTATCTCCTGCCTTACCCTTTTGCTTTTAGCCCTTGCCTCTTACCTTACCTTTTAGCTTTTAGCCCTTATCTCTTGCCTTACCTTTTGCTTTTAGCCCGTATCTCCTGCCTTACCAAATTACCTCTTACCTCTTAACCCTTACTTCTTACTTCTTGTCACCTCATGAACACCATTTACCTTTTTCAGCCTCTTAATAATCCTATCCAGCTGCTCTGTATCAATAATCTCCAGGGTCAAATTAATTATTGCCTGCCGATCCCTTGTCGTTCTTGCATTCATAGCCTTCAAAGGAATCTTTGCCTCTGCTGTAGCGTTGGTTATCTCCATCAAAAGCGATGTCCTGTCATCTGCTACAACCATAATATCAGCCTTGTAAGCTACATTAGGTGAAGTATACCACTTAACCTCTATCAGGCGCTCATCCTCACCACGATCGCCGGAAACGTTTGGACAGTCTGCTCGGTGAACAGAAACGCCTCTTCCTCTGGTAATGTAACCAACGATTTCATCACCCGGTACCGGGTTACAGCACTTCGAGAGTCTTACGAGGCAATTGTCAATACCTTTGACAATGACGCCGTTCTCGGGTATGACCTTCTTCCTCTTTTCCTTCTCCTGCTTGACCTGAATCTCCTTCTCCAGCGCCTCCAGCTCTTCAGGCTTAAGTGTCTTCCTGTACTCTTCCTTGAGCCTTGCAATGACCTTGCTGGAGCCAATACCTCCATAGCCGACTGCCGAGAACATATCGTCCAGAGAGTTGAAATTGAACTTTCGAAGCATCAAGTCGACCCATTCGGTCTTAAAAAGCTGATTGTAGGTTAAGCCCTGCTTCTTTAGCTCCTTATCAATATTTTCTCTGCCTCGCTCTATATTAACTTCCCTATTTTCCTTCTTAAACCATTGATTTATCTTGTTGCGCGCCTGAGAACTCTTGACAATCTTGAGCCAGTCACGGCTGGGACCATGGACATTGGCTGATGTCAGCACCTCGACGATGTCTCCATTTTGGAGCTTGTAGCCAAGCTTGACAATATCTCCGTTGACCTTGGCACCCATCATCTTATTTCCCACTGCGCTATGTATAGAATATGCAAAATCAATAGGCGTAGACCCCACCGGCAGATTTACTACATCGCCCTTGGGAGTAAATACAAACACCTCGTCAGCAAACAAATCAATCTTAACCGTCTCCATAAATTCGTTTGCATCTGCCGAATCCTTCTGCCATTCCATCATTTGCCGCAGCCAAGCCATCTTGTTTTCCAGCTCAGATTTGCCGGTAATACCCTCCTTGTACTTCCAGTGGGCAGCAATACCTACCTCTGCTACCTTATGCATCTCCCATGTCCTGATTTGCACCTCAAAGGGGTGGGCCTCATGACCGATCAGTGTGGTATGCAATGACTGGTACATATTGGGCTTCGGCATAGCAATATAATCCTTAAATCTACCAGGCATAGGCTTGTATAAATCATGGACCATGCCCAATACCGCATAGCAATCCTTGACTGTGTTTACTATGACCCTCACGGCAAACAAATCATAGATTTGATCAAGCGTCTTGTTCTGGGTCTGCATTTTTCGATAAATGCTGTAGAAATGCTTCGGCCGACCATCAATTGTGGTCTCAATGCCAAGCTCAGTAGTCTTTTTCTTGATCTGCCCTTTAATCTCTTCAATATAGGCTTCCCGCTCCCTGCGCTTAATAGCAATCTTATCAACCAGATCATAGTACTCCTTCGGGTGCAGGTAGCGAAGGCTAATATCCTCCAGCTCTCCCTTCACCGTCGCAATACCAAGCCTATGCGCCAGCGGTGCGTATATCTCCAGCGTTTCTCTGGCCTTCTCCAGCTGCTTTTCCGGTGGCATATACTTAAGCGTATACATGTTATGCTGCCGATCTGCCAGCTTAATGAGGATAACCCTTATGTCCTTAGCCATGGCCATAAGCATTTTTCGAAGGTTCTCAGCCTGCTGCTCTTCCTTTGTGGTATATGGAATCTTGTCAAGCTTTGTAACCCCATCCACCAATTCAGCCGTATCAACCCCAAACTGCTTTTTCATCTCATCAAAGGTATAGTTGGTATCCTCAACAGTATCATGCAGTAAGCCTGCAATAATCGTAGTGCAATCCAATTCGAGGTCAGCAAGAATATGGGCAACCTCAATAGGATGGATAATATAAGGCTCCCCAGATTCCCTCAGTTGCCCTTTGTGCGCATCCGACGCAACTTCGTATGCCTTTTCCAATAAGGCAAAATCACAACTGGGATTGTATGCTTTTATTTTTGTGATCAGCTTATTAAATCGGCTCTTCATCCATTGCCTCCGTATAAAACCATTAGATTTTAACGACAGTGCTGACTTTATATCCCTCAAGCTTACTTCTCCCGTTCAGCTCGCTCAATTCTATAAAGAAAACCAAGCCGGCCACGATTCCTCCAAGCTTTTCAACAAGTCGAATATTGGACTGTATCGTTCCGCCTGTGGCAAGAAGATCGTCTACCACTACAACCCTTTGTCCGGGCTTGATTGCATCCTCATGTATTTCGAGGACATCCGTACCATACTCCAGCTCATACTCAATCCTCTTTGTCTTGTATGGAAGCTTACCACTCTTCCTAATAGGCACAAATCCTTTATCCAAAGCATAAGCCAGAGGTGTACCAAAAATAAAGCCCCTCGACTCAGGACCGACAATCAGATCAAATTCGCCCATTTCCCGAGTCAACCTCATCATTTCCTCAATACTCTGCCGTAGGGCATTGTGGTCCTGCAGCACGGTGGTAATATCAATAAAATCAATGCCCGCCTTGGGGAAATCCGCTACATGCCTGAGCTTTGCCTTCAAATCCATAATACAATAACCTCCCGTTATACGCTCTTTTCTTTAATGTCACGAAGCATCATATAATAGCTTGACGCCTCCAAATCAACCTTACCATTCCCATTTACCACACTAATCCTTGCTGCCTTCCTGTCTGTAGCTTCAACTACCAGCAGCCCCAGCTCCCTGAATATTTCGAGTGCTACTCTCAGCTTTAAAAAGTTTAGCCTAACCTGATACCTATTAGAAATAAGTGCACTTAGTATAAACAAGTTGCTAAATTCTAGCTGTCCACCCGGCTCATGCAGACCTGGGCCACCCTGCCCCCTGAAGCATCCTCTAATATACCTGTATACCGCCTCGAGCTCCACTCTTTCAGGAATCAGCTCCCCTATGCTCAACTGGTAATACTCAAGCAAACGACACACTTCCTGAGGGTCAATATAACCATTATAGTCATTTGTTTTGTTAAAAACAATATTTTTGTCGAACTGGTCATAAACACATGTCCTAATATCTCGGAGATTCAGCTGAAGTAGTTCCCTTCCGTTCCAGGCGTTTATTTCAGGCACAAAAACAGCATCCAGCGAATCTCCCCTTGCTAACTGTGCAACCCGTTCTCCCATGCCAAAGCCCACAGCATCCACCTTAAAATCTCCGTCCGTGAGCCTTAGCCTCAAGTGCTTGCCGCCGCTCATCATCCTTATGTCATCTACCAGGAGTGCAATATACCCGAACTGAGGGCCTGGGTTTGCTTCGCCAAAGGGTGCTAATTGATCCAGCTCACGAACAGCATCCATTGTAATATCTCCCTGCTCCAAAAGAACATCCACCCTGACTTTGGGTAAAAGGTCATCATCTGACAGTATAGAGTCGGCATATTCGTTGATTCGGCGGCATAATCCATTGATTTTTTCTTCTTGAATGGTCAGCCCGGCAGCCATCTCATGACCGCCAAACCTATCAAGCAGATCCTCGCACCGGGAAAGTGCCTTAAACAGATTGAAGCATTTGATGCTTCTGCCCGAGCCCTTCCCGATACCGTTCTCTACAGAAATAACAATACAAGGCCTGCTATACTTCTCAAGCAGCTTTGATGCCACAATGCCAATAATTCCGGAATGCCAGCCATGACCGACAATTACCAGCACCTTGTGGCTGTCCAGGTCCAGCATTTCATCAACATATGCGATAGACTCCTCAATTATCTGATTCTCAGTCTTCTGCCGGTTCCTGTTCTCAGTGTCCAACTCCTTTGCCAACGCCTCCGCCAGCACTCGATCCCTTGTGGTAAAGAGCCTGACGCCTCTTTGAGCATCACCCAAACGCCCTGCCGCATTTACCCTGGGAGCAAGTCCAAAGGCTGCACCATAAGAGCTAATCGGCTTGTCACCAAGCCCTGCAGCATTGATAAGCGCCGCCAGGCCTTCATTTCGAGTCGATTCCATCGCCTTAAGCCCATGGGTCGCTATTACCCTGTTCTCGCCTACCAGCGGAACTACGTCTGCGATAGTCGCAAGCGCCACCAGATCGAGGTATGGGACATGGGGACAGGTACTTTGTCCCAGTTTCGTTTGTCCTTGGGACACGATACCTGTCTCCTTGTCCCAGATGAACTCATCCCTGCTATCGAGAATGTGATGACCGTATTCTGACAGTTCCATCGATTCTATTCCCTCCAGGGACCGGATACGAAGCCCTTGTATTAGCTTCAGTGCCACTGCCGCACCGCACAGCTCCTTAAAGGGATAGCCACACCCGGGTTTGTGAGGGTTCAGTAGAGCATAGGCATCAGGCAGCAATTCCTTGCATTCATGATGATCCGTCACAATCACATCTAGTCCGCCCTGCTTCAGGGCTTCTATTTCATCCACAGAGGTGATTCCGCAGTCCACAGTAATCATCAGCGAGACATCAAGCAGCCTCACCTTCTCAACCGTCGACTCTGTGAGCCCGTATCCATCCTCCATACGGTCAGGCAAAAAATACTCTACCCTGCCACCCTTTGAGCCAAGATAATCGAATAATATTGATGTTCCAACAATACCGTCCACATCGTAATCGCCGTAAATCAGTATGCTCTCCCGGTCTTTCAGTGCCTTAAGAATCCTGTCCACCGCCGTGTCCATGCCGTCCATTAGAAAAGGGTCATGCATGTCCGACAACTCCGGCTTCATAAATTCCCTTATGAAGCTAATATCAAAAATGCCACGGCTTATGAATACCTTAGCCAAAAGCCTTGATATTCCTGCGTCCGCAGCCAGCCTAGCTACCTGTTCCTCATCTATATCCTTGTAATTATTAATCCAAGCCTTTCCCTGAACCATTTTGCCTCCTTTGATAAGACAGGGGACAGGTTAGCGTCCCCCTGTCCCTTCACCATAAAGCATTTTGACCGATATGCCTATTATACTATAAAAAAAGCCCGATTTTCATCGAGCTTTCTTTATGGAAACATTTATCCTAAAAATCTTTTTTACGATCACATTGATCATTTTCCTTAAACCCTGCCTTTACTTCAGGCACATGCGCCTACTAACCTAGTCAATATTCAAATCAAGCTTTTTTCCGTCTTTGGGACATTATAAGCCTTCGTATGACCTATTGAGCCTCAGTTCTTAGTCAGCGGTCTACTTAAACTTTCTCTTTCGAGCCGCTTCAGACTTTTTCTTTCTTTTTACGCTCGGCTTCTCATAATG
>JAAYBT010000180.1 GCA_012730015.1 Clostridiaceae bacterium | reverse complement strand
TTTTCTGCGCCTTACTTTTCTACCGTCCCTGTATTCAAACTCCAAGCTGTAATTATCAAATAAGCCTGAGCTACTGTCCGATTTGTCGAAAAGATAGATATAGCAGCCATTTACACCTATTCTGGGTAAATTTGTTTCAATGGAGTCCATAAGGCTTTTCACATTAAAGTTTGTAATGAATATCTGACCTACCTCATTAAGCGTTAGCTTAAGTAAGTTGGAACGTATCTCATCGCTAAACCAGGCAACGGTTCTTTTGGCTTGCAGTATAGTCTGCATTTGGACAAACAAGTCCTCTGC
Organism: Clostridiaceae bacterium; assembly: GCA_012730015.1. Lineage (GTDB taxonomy): Bacteria > Bacillota > Clostridia > Acetivibrionales > DTU013 > JAAYBT01. The sequence goes on along the minus strand of JAAYBT010000180.1, from coordinate 4,764 downwards.
CCTTACTATAAGCTCTTTTCTATTTCTTCTATAAGGCAGGAAATGGGGTATCAATATTCTCCGGAACATCACACTAGCCTGCCCAATGTCATCGTGCTTCTCATAAAGAAAGGCTCTACGCAGTATCATTTCAAGCTCTGATAGAAAAGGCTTTTCGGAGCTGCCGGCAATTGCTTGCCTAAATTTATCCAGCAGAAGCCAGGCTTCCTTTATAGTAAAGAACGTCACCGCTGCAATCCTTTCGGCTATCTCCTCCAGCTCGATCTGGCTAAGCTCTAGAAATCCTTTCTTCAGTTGCCGTGAGAGATCCAGGTCAGCTACCTCGGCTGAATGAGGGATGCAGCCACAGGAATTTCTGTATATTACTCCGCCTGAAATTTCAGTCACCAAGGGCGCTTCTCCATTGGTTATTAGGGTGTGCAGAGTCTCACAGCCATAATAGCCCAGCTCCTTCCACAGGAAGTTTACCGTCGTAAAGGAAGGCGATGAGAATCTGCTGATTTCACCCTCCTCATAGCTGGTCACAGCAATATCCTCAGGGACTCTAATTCCTCTGGCATTTAGCGCTTTGATTATTTCGTAGGTCTCTGCATTATAAAGGGACACTATGGCATCAATTTTAAGCTTTCTCTCATCGAGCAATATGTCAACAGCTCTGACACCCCTTGCGTTAATACTTAAGTCAATCAAATCCTTTTCGCTGATGTAAAGCTGAGGATCATAGAGATTGTACTGCTTCATTGTTCTGGTATAAGCCTTAACTCGCGTATCAGGCGATATTGGTGCAATAAATGCAATTTTGCTCCTTTTGTGGACCTGTATCAAGTGATTGAGAATTTCCTCAATATAAGACTCGCCGAGAAAAACTATACTTGGAATTCCGGCAACACCCATACCAATGCTTACGGTCGGGATGTCCTTAAACATGCTCCTAAAGTTATCATTAGAGAAAGCTCGCCCCCATCCAAGAAACATAAGTCCATCAAAATTAAACTGTTCGATGTACTCATGGAGAATTTTTTCATGATATTCAGACCGTGTTGTAATATCTGTCAAAAAATGCCCAATACGAATAACATTGATATCATGTTTCTTTGCAGACATTCTGACCCCCGAGGCTATCATACCGTGATATTCGTTATAGGCATTCTCGTCCAAAAGGCCTATGGTCAGTCTTTTCCCCATCTAAAGCACTCCCGTCTTTACCTTATCTCATGCGAATTTGAGAACAAGAGATGTTCCCTTACCCTCTCCGTCACTTTGCACGCATATGGAGCCGCCCATATCACTAATGTAGCTGCTGCAGCTGTACAAACCATAACCGTACTTTCCCTGCTTAGTTGTAAAACCATAATCAAAAATCTTGTCCAGCAAATCCTCATGTATCCCAACGCCTGTATCGCTAATTCTTAGATACTTGCCGCTGTCATCCTCATATAAGGATACGCTCAGTCTCCTATCACGAACAGATGAATCGGCCATTGCCTCCTGAGCATTCAAAAGAATTTTGTGTATTATGAAGAAAAGCTTTGCTCGGTTCACGTAAGCCTTAATACTGCTCTTATACTCCTCAACAACCTCTACTCCAAATTTCTCGAGGAAATCTCGATTCAGTCTTAGGGCATCCTTCAATATCGGTTCAATATACTGTTCCTCCAGCCTCAAGTCCACGCCTCCATAGCTTTGCTGAGCCGTAACAGCTTCATTGATAGCTTTGACCTTCATATTAATCCTGTCCAAATTGCTTTGAAGCTGCTGTTGCATTTTCTTCGCCTGCCTTCCCAGACTTTGATAAAATGGCACCAGCTTTTTGCCCCTTCCACCCTCACCGATAAGCTCCTCGAGCCGATCCATATTATCCTGTAACAGCTTGCCCGCCATCAAAACATCATCTTTAACGTTTGAGTTCACAGCCCTTTCCATCAAATGAATAGACACGCCGATGCTGTTGAGAATATTGCCTATACTATGCAAAACGTTTGTGGCAATGTCCGCCATGCCTTCCCTTTGTGCATGCTCGACGAGCTTACGGTATGTGATGTTCAATCTGTTCAGAAGGACGATTCCACTCAAAGCAGTACTGATGTGAGTCGATAATGATTGATAAAGGTTTTCATCATCATGGCCCAGGCTAAACAGGGCAAAGCCCATGACCTCATCTGTTATGTGAAGCAAATATGCAAGGCTTGCCGGTTCATTCATATTTGACAATGTGTGTGCAAGCTGGTCCTTTAGAACCCCTGCGATTCCTGAGGTTTTTTCTCTCCTCCCATTCTTGTAGCAAAAAATCAGCACACTATTGTCAAAGAGGTTTTCTTCCATGTCTGAGCCTGAAAAAATTGCATTGGATATGAAAATAAGGCAGCTCTTTATCTTTAGTAACGGTAATCCCCATTCTAAAGTATCTATAAGGCTCTGAAGGTTAAAGTTAAATAAGAGCGCCTGACTGACAAGCTGCAAGCTTTGGTCTAGCTGTCTCGCTTCAAGCACGCTGGTTCCATGTAGACACGCACGAGCCTCGTTAACCAGAACCTGCGACTGCAAGAACAGCTCTCCTGACCACAAAAGCAAATCAATGTCGTTAATCAAATATGGGTATAAAAGTCTTCTCATGTCACAAGGCAGCATCACTATATTATGAGCTGCCTTTATCTTTCTTAGCTGCCTGTCCAGTTCCGCAAGGAAGATATCATGGTCGCGTTTTGAGCACGAGGAAATAAAAGCTTGCAACAACGGCTCAGGGTCGACTCCGTTTGCGCTATATAGATCCTTCAGTGAATTTACTATTTTACGGAACTGGATTGGTGTCAATTCTGCTAAAGCATTATCAGCAGCAACTATATTGCCGCTTGCAACTGATTCGGTATATCTTGGCATACATCCACATGATTCTCTGTAAACAATGTGTCCAAAACTGTTTATCGTTGTCGCCATGGGTATACTTCCTTCTCGCAGAAGCCTTTCCATGCATTCACAGCCCGTCCGCCCTAATTCCTTCCATGGATAATGAACTGTCGTAATCCCCAGGGCAGAATACTTGGCAAAATCGTTGTCATCATACGCCACAACGGCCATATCCATGGGTATCTTGATACCTCTGTCCTCCAGTTCAGCCAATAAAAACCCGGTCTCATGAATGTTTAGGGAAACAATTGCGTCCACATCCAGCTTTCTCTCATCGAGCAATATCTCTACAGCCCGCTTGGAGCGATCGGCCATATCCATCCCCTGCAAGTCATAGTCGCTGACATATAGCTGCGGATCATATAATCCAAACTCCTTAAGCAGCTGCATATAGATTCCGGTCCTGCTGTCCGGTCTGTGATGCTCAATGAAGGCAATCCTTTTACAATGGTGCTCCTCAATGAGATGTAATATCAATTTTCTGACAAACTCGTCACCCTCGAAGACAACACTGGGGATGTCTTTATAAGTTGTACCTACACTTATAAGCGGAATATTGCCGAAATGCCTCATGAAATTATCATAATTATACATTGCTCCGGCCTGGGTCCACCCCAGAAATATGAGTCCATCTAAATGATACTGACTAATATGGTCGAGCACCATCTCCACCTGGTGTGAAAATTTGTAGGCAATATGAGAGGAATAATAACTGAAGCGGATGACATTAATATCCAACTCTCTGGCTGCTTCAGAAATTCCTGTTAAAATGTGGTTGTGAAATTCACCATTTATGCTATCATCCAAAAATCCAATCGTATATCTATTCTTGGTGGCTGGCTTAGATTTCTCGAAATATTCCATATCAATCCCCTGCTTTCAGGTCATTCATAAAGCGGTCAAAGGGCTTGGGAATATTGAAATGGTACCCTTGAAGGATGCAGTTTCTGGTGTCAAGGAACTGCTTCTGCTCCTTAGTCTCTATCCCGGTGATAATGATATTCAGATTCCATGTGTCGATAATATCCATTAGCGAAAGCAGAAACTTGAGGTCCTTTTCTTCTTTCGTGATATTCTTTACATAGTCCCTGTTTAGTCTGATAATAGTGTCTCGTGGCACCTGCTGTAAAAATGAAAAGGTTTGGTAATCATTCTCAAAGCCATTAACAGCAAACTGCACCCCAAAATTGTTGAGCTCCCTGATAATTGCCAAAGCAGACGGGGTCGACTGAGATGAGAACCTTTCCTCAAGGCTCAGCTTAAGACTAGCCGGATCAAGGCCGGCATGCAAAAGCTCATTTCTAACAATGCTAACAAAGCCGGGATTGTAGAACTCTTTTGCAGTACAGTTAACCATCACAAAAAAATCCTCATAGCCGCTTCTATGCATCTGTTTTAAATAACCCAGGGACTTACGCAAAACATGCTGTCCTATTGAAATGATTAAGTCTGTTTTCCCGGCAATATGAATAAACTGATCCGGACCAAGTTCGCCAAAATCAGGGTGAAACCAGCGTACCAGCGACTGTACTCCTATTATTTCGTCCTTAGTATTTACCAGCCGCTGAAAATAAACATCAATTTGGTCACTATCAACAGCCTGCTTCAAATCCTTTTCAAGCTTTAGCTCATTTAGTAAGGATAGAGCATCTGACTGACTGTAAAATCTGTATGTACCACGCACCTTTTTTGCATCATATAGAGCCATGTCAGCAAACTTGAGCTGAGTATCATGGGTCAAATTCTCCCTTCGGCGAAAAATACTTATGCCGATAGAGCATGCGCTATTAAGCTCATAGCCTGATATGAAAATAGGCTCCTTTATGGAGTCAATAAGCTTTTGAGCTATAGTTCCGAGCA
>JAAYBT010000179.1 GCA_012730015.1 Clostridiaceae bacterium | reverse complement strand
GCCATCGCCCTTTTTGAACCACCATAGGAACATAGCCAACGCGATTAGAATGAGCGTCATAAACCAAACCGAAACACCATTGGCCAGGAGTGCCTTGTAGATATTCTCGGGATAGGGAAACAGTCCATGGCCCAATTGTGTCATAAAGGGATATGTAGCTGCCGAAACAAGTACGGTTATTATTGCAAATCGTCTCCAGCTTCGTGAAGAGGTAAAATATTTGCCCGGCATGGGCTCCGATATGCAAGAGAAGAAGGCTGTCCTCATCAGCAGACCGGAAAGGGGAAGTGTTGCCAAAACGGAGGAAACCATAGCAATTAACATAAGGTATTCTCTCCACATATATGTTTGCCCGGGAATCCCGCCTGTTTGGCCGTTAAAGGCCTGCCGGAACCAGGACACGGCCTCATGGATACCCTGAGAATCATGGGTTATGCCCCGGTGTATATTCGATACAAGAGCCATGCGTCGGGCAGTTCCATCGTAAAAGTTTCCGTAAGTAGTGTTCCACTCCACAGGCGCATCCTGCCCCATGAAGTCCTTATAACGATGTTCTGTTTTATTCAGGCCCCCTACAGTGAGCTCATAGTCGCGGAAGTAGTCGAACTCATCATATTCCGCCTGTATTAGCAGAACATTCTCATATTTTACATTGCCATTGGCATCATAAAAGGGGCCGTACAACTCCCCGCATTGAACAACGGAAGCGCTAATGCCAGGATCAGCGGCAATCGTCCAAACAGCCCATGTGCCCAGCGAATGACCTGTCAGCCCAATTTTCTTTGCATCCACAAAGGGCAAGGACCTCAGATACTTATAGGCGTCTATTCCTCCTAAGGAGCTGTCCTTAATATCATCAGAGTGCTCGTTAAGCTGAGAAAAGCTCATAAACATTTTATAGCGGTCCGGGCCATTTACCGATTTGTCAAAGCCTCTTTCGCGTAATCCCATGGTAGTATTTCCATGTCCATAAGCGTCGATTACCATTGCAACGTAGCCATTACGAGCAAATTCAAGGGCATAGCCCACAGATGTTTCCTTGTCGTTCTGATAGCCGTGTATGCAAAGGATTGCAGGCGCCGGGTTTTTCTCAGATATGCCTTTGGGTATGTATAGTTTTGCTGATATCTCTCCAGCTGCGCCGGGTATTGTAACCCTCTCAACTGCGATGTTGCCAAAATCGTTGTTGATGAAAAATGCGCCTAAAGCTGCAAAAATCATTAAGGCAAAAAGAATTAGAAATGCCAGGACCTGTCTGGATAACGAATTGCCCTTTTTCATGAATAAATCTCCTTTACAAAATAATACCCTTACCCTCATAGGTTGTGTACTACGGAAGGAGACAACCTTACCGCGCAAATATGTCTGCCGGGTAACTTCTCTTTTCCAATTATATTACTTTCGCATTATTTTGTAAAATTGATAATAAGAATGTAAACTAACTCATGATGAGCCAGGCTAATGCAATGCCAAAGCATCAACCCAGACCGGGCGATGCCTCAAGGCTTATAGTCTCACCTGCTTTACCCTCTGTTTCAAATAGAATGATTTCGTTCTTACCCTTTCGAATAAGTGGTCCGGGAATGTAAAGGCGTTTTTGTGGGCCTACCTGCCAAAACCTGCCCAGATTGAATCCATTAATGAAAGCACAGCCCTTTCCCCAGCCTTCAAAATCCAGATAGGTATCCCCAGACTCTTGCGCATTCAGTTCGAATCTGTAAAAGGCAGGTCGTCCTTCCGTATAGCCTCTTGAAAAATCGAGCTTATCAATATTGTCCAGCGGCAGAGGATATAGAGCCCAATTTTGGTGATGATGTCCATTGATTTCCACTGCACTGTCGATGCCCTTCCTCTGCTTATCAAGCTTTAGCCCATAGTTGACCCGTCCCATATTCTCCACCAGTATATCCAATACACCATTTTCACATGCTAGACCTCCCGCATCGTGCCCCTTGAGCAGCTCCAGATCATATAGGGTTATAATCGGCTTGTGATTGAGGAATATATTTGCACGATCGTTCGCATCGTAGAGCCTTATGTTATTAAGCTGCTTCTCCTTCTCCAATGTTGAGCGGTAGAGTATGTACCCATAGCTCTGGCCGACTCTTTCCATGGAAACCGGGAAAACACTTTCAATTCCCTCTGATATAGTTTCAAGAACATTAAATAGCCCGACTCTTCCTATGCATTTCAGCTTGCCATAGGAAATGGTCTTTATTTGCGTGCTGAATGAAAGCTCCGGGATTGGCGCATATTTCGAAATAACTGCCTTGAGAGCATGATATTTTGGAGTCAATGCTCCGGCCTCCGTCAACGCTGCGTCATAGTCATAAGAGGTTGTATCTGGGCTGAGCTCGTCATAGTAGTTTGCTCCGTTCATAAACCCGAAGTTAGTGCCGCCTATGAACATGTAAATGTTTACATTCCCTTCCTTCAAAATCTCGTCAAGATTAGCCGCATTCTCTTCCATGTCACTAGTATTGTGCTTCCCGCAGCCCCAACTGTCGAACCAGCCTATCCAGAACTCGGTGCACATGAGCGGTCCTCCGTCTGTATACTTGGATAGCACCTTTAGCTGTTCTCTTGCCTTTGAACCGAAATTCGCCGTGGGCAGCGCGCCCTTTGTGCTCCCGCGTTCCAAGGCCCCATCCCAGGGCCCGTCCGATGTAATAAGGGGGACAGTCACACCATTATCCAGCATTATTTCTCGAAGAGCATCAATATAGGCGGTATCACTACTATAATAGCCATATTCATTTTCGACCTGCATTAATATGATTGGGCCTCCATAGTTGAACTGCAGGGGCTTAAGTATTTCAAATAATACCTGAAAGTAATCCCGGACATGCTTTAGGAAGGGTCCATGCACACTGCGAAGGCGCATACCGTCCTCTGCCAGGAGCCATGCCGGCATACCGCCGAATTCCCACTCGGCGCAGATATAGGGTGACGGCCTTATAATTACCCACAGTCCAAGCTCAGCGGAAAGCTCAACAAATCTCTTTATGTCATACATGCCCTCGAAGCAGAACTTTCCCTTCTCAGGCTCATGGACATTCCAGGCAACATAGGTTTCTACTGTATTGCAGCCCATGGCCTTGAGCTTCTCCAGCCTGTCTCGCCAATACTCCGGAACAATACGGAAATAGTGGACAGCTCCTGAGATAATTTGAAATGCCTCACCATTTAAATAAAATTTGTCCCTGACTTCAAATGTGTTCATGAAAGCCTCCATGGATGATTTCGTTAATGTTTGGACTGGATAGGGGAAGCAGGGGCTGCCTGACAACAGCCCCCGCCCTACTTCTTATTTGCCTTCTGAAGCTTTGAAAGCATCCAGCTGCGTCTGTATTTCATCGCGAATCTGATCATAGCCGGCGTCCTTGAGTGCATTTTTGAATGCCTCAACCTCTGCCTTAGGATCGCTCACCTTACCTAATGAAATCTTAGGTATGTAGCTTGCGCATACATCTGCTACAGCAGCAATCTGAGGTTGAACGTTAGCAGGATCAAATACGAACTTTGTAATCGGGTAATCTATAGCATAGCTGTCGAAATCAGCGAACAGTTCCTTGTAGCCGCTGTATACGTTTTCGTTAATCAGCTCATAGGCATCATTGCGGCCCCACCAGAAGTCTAATCCATTACCATCCTTCGCATCATCATATCCTGCAGGTCTTCCGAATGTGCCATCACCGTTATTAATGTAATCTACGCCTTCAATACCAAGTGTGAACAGTCTGTAGCATTCCTCATCATTGCGAATTAGATCATAAGCCATCAGGGCACGCTCTGCATGCTTAGAGTTGAAACCGACTGCACAGGCACCATGAGTGATTATGTCTCTTACAAGATTCTTGCTGGTTGCGGAGAATGGATAGAATTTAGCGTCAGAGCCTGGTTGTTTCTCATCCATGTTCTGCTTAATACCGAAAATGTAGGTTTGGGTGTGATGCTGATCTACAGCCGACTTGCCGGCATAGAAAAGGTCACGGGTCTCGCCTGTGTAGTTCAGAGCATCTTCTCTCCAGAAGCCCTTGTCAGACCAGTTTTTCATCATAGTCGCAAAATCTTCCATTAAAGTACCATCAAAGAAAGGATTCTGAACCTTATATGGATCACTCGGATCGATAAAGAAAAGACTGTAATTGCCTGTCGCCGTGCCAAGAAGTGTTGTCTGATTTGTGTAAGCATTAATATAGTACTGAGGCATGGGAAGGTTTGCGGAGCCTGCTACGTCCCATGGAATAACGTCTTTATGGTTTGCCTTAACACCATCAAGATATTTCTCCATATCCTCAAAGCTAGTTATCTGGTCGAGGCCAACTTCCTTTGCCCAGTCGCCGCGATAGAAGAAGCCATGGTTAGTCCACTGTGTATACTGATCCTCGGGTATGAAATATATCTTACCGTCATATCTGCACTGATCCCAGTGGTTGGGAGTAACCTCGGACCATGTCTTTGGAGCATAGGTTGCCAGCATCTCATCAGAGAGTACCATAAATGAACCCTTCTTAACATTTTCCCACGCGTTGAGCCAGTCCGTCGCCGTACCAATCAAGTCCAAAGTGCTGTCGCCACTAGCCAGAAGCAGGTTGTACTGTGTTTGCCAGTCAGCCCATTCAACCCACTGGACCTTCAATGATGCATTGATTTTGTCCTTTAGTATAACATTGAGGTCTTCTAAAATTGCCTCGGCCCTACCATTTGTTGGTATGTTGCCCAATGTTAAAAATGTGATCTCCTGAAATTCCGAGATGTCAGGCTCTGTCGAAGCTGCATTTCCGCCATCAGTTGATTTGGCAGACCCTCCATCGGATTTAGCAGCATTGTCCTTTGCAGGAGCATTATCTCCTGAGCCGCCGCATGCTACCATGCCCAGCATCATTACGACAAGTAGCATTGAAATTAAGACCTTACGCGCCTTTTTCATTTCTAACCTCCTTAATAATATGTGAATTTTTTGGAGCCCTTTATTGGAAATATTTTATTCAGCCCTTTACCGAACCAATGGTAATGCCCGAAATAAAATACTTCTGTACAAACGGGTAGAGGAAAATAATCGGACCAGTTACAATCACCGCTGTGGACATTTTCAGTGTCAAAGTCGGTATATTATGTATCTGAATGTTCTGTCCTGCCAGCGAGTTCCTCAAAGCAGCGGCTTAATTGACTATCTTATACAAATAGTATTGAAGTGGTTTATACTTGACATTCTGCAGATACAGCATGGAATTATACCACTCATTCCAATAGCCAAGTGCGGTAAAGAGGCTGACTGTAGCAAGCGCAGGTGTAAGCATCGGCAGTATGAGCTTGCGGAAAATCGCAAAGTCTCCCGCCCCGTCGATTTTGCCGGACTCTGTGATTTCGTGGGGTATTGACTTCACGAAGTTTTTCATCAAAATTATTAGCCAGGGACTCATGAGCAGCGGAAGGAAAACCGCCAGGTAATTGTTCTTTAGCCCCAGATATTTTGTAAACCACAGGTAAGTGGGTGCTAGTCCTGCTGAGAACAGAGTTGTGAAGTAGATGAAGAATGATATGACATTCCTCAAGGGGAAGTCCTTCCTTTGCAGTGCATATCCTGTCATCGAGACAATGAACACACCTACTATCGTTCCGGCGACTGTCATCACTATTGTCACGATATAAGAGCCGACCAGAGCGTCCGGTGCCATAAAGAGCAATTCGTAAGCAGCAGTTGTGAACCCTTTAGGCAGCAATCCAAAGCCCTCCGTGGTTATTATTACTTCTGTGCTGAAGGAGGCGGATATGACAAGCAAAAATGGCAGAAGCGCCAGTATTGCAAGCAAGCCCACAAATAAATATGCAAACCCGTGTACTAAAATGGTCGTCCTATCGTATTTTTTTATACTCATAACCCACATCCCCCTGTAATAAAAACAAAAATAGTGCACACCTCTAGAAGAGCGAGCTCTCAGAGTCAAATTTTCTGACCAGCCAGTTGGATATAATCACGATAATAAAGCCGAATATAGACTGGTAAAGTCCTACTGCGGCAGAGTAGGAGAAATTAAACTGATTCATAAGAGCCCGATATACAAATGTCTCAATAATGTCTGTATAAGGAAAGAGATTGGAGTTTGACGATCCTACCAGATTATAAAACAGGCCGAAGTTTCCCTTCATTATGCCGCCCAGTGCAAAGAGGAACAATATGACAACGGTTGACTTAAGTGATGGTAAGGTTATGTAGCGTATTCTTTGAAGCGTATTTGTTCCATCTATTTGAGCAGCTTCTACTATACTTTGGTCTATTCCGCAGATCGTTGCAAAATACACCACCGAGCCGTAGCCGGTGTTTTGCCAAAGATGAACTATCAAAATAATAAACGGCCATACCTCAGGCGTGGAGTAAGCCTTTACAGGATCCGCTCCGAATAGTTTCATAACAGTATTCAAAAAGCCATAATCATAATTAAGAATGTTGAAGGCTATCAGGCCAACCATAACCGCAGAAATGAAGTAGGGGAGAAACATTGCCGACTGGGAAAGCTTTTTGAACTTCCTGCTGCTTACCTCGCTCAGTAAAACTGCAACCAGCACCTGAATGGCATTACCAAATATAATGAAGGCAAAATTGTACAAAATCGTGTTTCTGGTAAGCATCCACAGCTTGCCCGACTGTATTAAAAACTCAAAATTCTTGAAGCCTACGAACTGACTACCAAATATCCCTGCCTGGTAGTTGAAGTTCGTGAAGGCAATATAGGCGCCCGGCATCGGGATATAGCAAAAGACAATAAAATATGCTATCGCAGGAAGACACATGAAAAGTAATGTTCTACTATTCACTATCTGCTTCCAGAGAGTTTTCTTCCTGATGCTCGGAACCGCTACATTTGAATTTGCATTTACTACTTCCCGAATCGCTGTTTTCAAAGTGTTTCCCTCCAATAAATTTATTGGTTGAGCTTTTTTCACTGACTTTGCTTCGAAGTGTTGCACAATTCTTATCATTGAAATGCCTTTTGGGTAACGTGTGCTTTTATTATAATATGAAATCGATTTCAAATCAAGAGGAATTTTTAGAAATTATTCTTCAAATTTTTCTCTCCTTAGTGTTATTATTGGATAATTGTGACATAATTCGCCATTATGTGCGAATATTTAATTTGATTAACCAGGTTAGAAGGCTCTTTGAGTAGATTAAGAAAAACCCTTTTTACCTCGAAACCCATTTCATCTCTTAGAGCTATTTATTGCACAGGAATCCTTTATGACCAGACTTGTCTTAATACATTGATTCTTTTTGACTTTATTGCCATTTGCCAGATTTACCACAACGTCTACTGCGGTTCTTCCAATCTGCATCATGTTCTGGCTAACAGTTGTTATGGCAGGGGTCATAATATCTGTCAGATAAATGTCGTCAAAGCCGGTAATAGAAATATCATCCGGTACCACAAAGCCTCTTTTAGTGGCGGCTTTCAGTGCGCCTAATGCGGTAAAGTCGTTAACGGACATGACAGCCGTGGGAAGGTCTCGATTACTAAGCAGCTCATTCATGGACTCTATTCCGCTTTCAATGGAGAAGCTGCCGGGAACAATCCATTCATTTTTACATTCGATTCCATATTCCTTAGCACTATCAAGGAATGCTTTAAGCTTGATATCCATGGCGGTGATACCCTTAACACCTCCAATGAACCCAATCCTTCTATGTCCCAGTCGGTATAAATAATCTACAAGCTGCTCTATACCATGTGCCTCATCCGTATATACCCTGTGGCTGTCGACTCCTGTCATTTTACCGTTCACAATAACAAAGGGGACCTGTTCCATAACCTCAATTACTTCATCTGCATGTTCCTTTATTGTTTTTGTATCATTTACTCTACCACCGGCCATTATAATACCGTCGACCTTTTTTTCCACAAGAATCCTCAGGTACATTGACTCTATGTCCGTCTTACCCATAGAATTGCAAAGCAGCAGACTATAGCCAAGGCTCATGGCATAGTTTTCCGCCTCGAGGAAAACCGATGCAAAGAAGGGATTTGTTATGTCCGGCAGGATGACTCCAATCATCCTGGACTCCCTTGTAATGAGGCTTCTGGCGATTGCATTCGGCTTGAAATTATTCTTTTTTATAATTGCTCTAACTTTCTCCGCCTTTTCCCGGCTTACCTTAGCGTTACCCGTCAGAACACGCGACACAGTAGAAGGCGAAACCCCTGCCTCTTTAGCTATGTCATAGACCGTCATTGCTTTTTTCAACGCCTGTCACCCCTTTGCTATTACTCATCAAGGATTTTCCTCTTAGAGTCGGTTAACT
>JAAYBT010000178.1 GCA_012730015.1 Clostridiaceae bacterium | reverse complement strand
CACAAACGTGATAAGATTAGAAAAGATTATTAAATAATTAGAGTAAATCATGTATAATAGAAGAAATGATGGCCGGCATATGTGCCCTTATTTACTAAAGCTACGTTAATAAACATTTGTGTGAGGTCTATACATGGTTTTCAATACAAACTTTTCACTTTTATACTCCGACATACCAGTACCGGATGTCTTTTTTACAGAATACCTGCCTTCGCTGGAAAGTGATTTTGTGAAGGTATACATATACTGTGTCTTCATCTGCAAGCACCAAAAGAATATGTCTTCCGCCGCCATTGCTAAAAAGCTGGAGCTACAGCCTGCACGCGTTAAGGAAGCTCTTGTTCGTCTGGAGGAGCTGGGACTAATCTCGAGGGGAACAAATGAAAGCGTTATTACGCTGATCGATTTAAAGGAAAAAGAGATTAAAAAGCTCTATCGGCCTAAAACCACTTCCGACCCCGACGATGTGGCTCTTAGCACCGAGAGGAGCAAGAAGCGCAGCAGGTTTATTTCGAGCATTAACAACGCCTTTTTCCAAGGCCTGATGTCACCCTCCTGGTATACAGATATTGATGCCTGGTTCGATAAATATGAGTTTGAGGAGGATGTCATGTATGCCCTCTTTAAGCACTGCTCCGATTATAAGGGCTTATCGCGCCAATATATCACAAGGGTAGCCGATAATTGGCACAGTAAAAATATACGCAACAGCTTCGATTTGGACAGGTATTCCTTAGAATCCCAGAAGATCAAGGATATCCGCGGACAAATCCTGAAAAAGCTGAGAAGACAGGGCTACCTAACGGAGTACGAGGATGCCTATGTGGAGCAATGGGTAGTCGAATTCGGCTACGAATTTGAGATAATCGAGCTGGCACTAAGGCGCACCACTTCCGCGCACAGCCCAAGCTTCGAGTATATCAATAAGATTATCACAAGCTGGCATGAAAAGGGCTACAGGACAAAGGAAGAAATTCTCGCAGCCGATGAAGACAGGAAAACAGCTGCTGCGAATAAGTCAAGTCCGCGTACAAGTGCCGCTCCGCAAAAGGGTAATCTTAAGCAGCGCAAGTATACGGATGAGGATTTCGAAAAGCTTTATAAGGTGTAATACCGGAAGGGACAGGTTTTGGTATAGATGAGTTCAAATGTATACAAGCTTATAAGGAATGAATACGATAGACGGCGTGCGAATGCCTTGAGTGATTTTGAGGAAAGAAAGCAGAGCCTATACTACCATATTCCACGACTTGAGGAAATTGAAGAGGAAATAAGTCAGGCTGGCCTCAAGTACAATAAGGCTATCCTCATGGAGCAGCTCTCCTCAGATAGTGCTATCGGCGAGCTGTCTGATACGATTGAGCGCCTGAATGCAGAAAGAACAAGCCTTCTTGAGAAAAATGGTTACTCCGCCCAATACCTGACTCCCAGCTTTCAATGCAAGAGATGCTCCGATACCGGCGTTATCAAGTCCGAGACTGGCGGGGCCGATACACTGTGTATCTGTTATAGACAGCAGTTAATTGATATGCTTTATGATCAGTCCAATCTATCCACTGTCAACACCAAGGGCTTTGAGAGCTTTGTTATAGACTATTATCCGGATGTTGTCAATGAGAAGCGCTACAGCATCAAGAGCTCGCCTCGCAGGCAAATCCTAGGGATACTGGATAACTGCAGGAGCTTTGTTGATAATTTTAGCAATACCGAAACGAATAATCTTCTTTTTAGCGGCCCTACCGGTGTAGGAAAAACCTTTCTGGCTGGCTGCATTTCTATGGAATTAATGAAACGAGGCCATACAGTGCTTTATCAGACCGCTCCCGCGCTTTTCAACACTATTTATGAATATCGTTACAACTCGGCTAACAACGATGATTGGGAGAGCGCGGTCTATTCCAACATTCTTCAGTCGGATCTTTTAATTATTGATGACCTGGGCACAGAGTCCCCCACCGGCATGCGCTATTCAGAGCTTCTCAATATTATTAATACAAGACTAGCTAATGATACCCGCAAGCCCTGCAAGATCATCATCTCCACAAATCTTAGCCTGAGGGAGCTATTTGAATACTATGACGAGAGAATAGTATCCAGACTGACAGGAGGCTTCGACATCTTCAGGTTCGCAGGTGACGACATCCGCAGGTTAAAGAAGGACTAAGCGCTTTTTATATTGTCAGCACGCCATTAGGTGTACTTACAATCATCAATATTTCCTCCTCATTTCCTGTTGCCGCATTAATATATACAATGAAATCATTATCA
This sequence comes from Clostridiaceae bacterium, assembly GCA_012730015.1. Taxonomy (GTDB): domain Bacteria; phylum Bacillota; class Clostridia; order Acetivibrionales; family DTU013; genus JAAYBT01. The sequence goes on along the minus strand of JAAYBT010000178.1, from coordinate 9,488 downwards.
TTCAGCCTGCCCTTAAACTCATAGCAAAAGATCTCCTTCTTATAATCTGTAGGAATGATTGCCAGCCCCGAGCTGTTGACCTGGAGGCTGCCATTGATTTTAGCTCGTGCCTCATCCATCGTAATCCCAGGCTGAGGAATCTCCCTCTGGGTATGATTAGAAAGATAAGTCTTGGACTCAATGCCCACAATCTCTCCATTATCAAGTGCAATCTTCAGCTTGATCAGGTCAGGATAAACCGTAACATCACCCTGTCTATATGCATAGTTAATGGTTGCAGTATTGCCTTGTTTCATAAAATAGGTATCCACCATGTTGTCATAGCCCCTGTCCTTAAGAAACTCAAGCCCTGCCTGCTTGACCTGATCCATATCCAGACTTGCTTCGCCAACCTCCCTGTTGTAGAGCAGCCATACTATATGCCCGCCTTTTTGAGATATACCGGCATTGACATTAGGCCCATCCGGCGAGTCCGTGAGCTTCATTTGAAAGCTAAAGGTTTTAATCGGGCCAATGTCACTCTGAGCAACCTCAGTTACCTCCTGCACCCTGTCAGCCCCAAAGAAATCCTTCAGCTTTTCCGCGGCCTGCTGAGCCGTAACATCGTCGCCGGTAAGCCCTCGTGCTTCGGATGAGCTCATATGATCGGAGAAAGGTCCGTCATAAATAAGAGTGGGGTAATCCATAAAAGTATCTCCAACGCTCTCCATTTTTTGCACAGCTACACCGGGCTTTGTTTTGCTAAAAAGCCTCCTTCCTTTATCCGCCAGCTCTCCCCATTTCAGTTTTCCCGTCCCCAGGTCATTCTGAAGCTCCTTCAGGCTCTTATTCAGGGACAGTGAATACTCGTAGAGCCTCTCAACAGTCTCATACTGATCCTTATCCAACTGTTTTCCCCTTATGTTCTGATTATCCAGGCTTAGACTCATATCTCCAACTTGGGCAAGAAATTTAGACGTGCTTGCCAATACAGGCTGGGAAACGGGAAGCTGTCCAAGATTGATCTGAGCAAGTGTGGCCTGACGCCATGCTTCCTGCAGCGTTATAGCAGTCCTTTGCGTGGTCGTGCTGACCATGGATTTCGCCAGAAGTGTTTCTACATTGTTCACATATCCAGCCATCTCATGAAATGACCTGTTATACTGGCCATCCAACTCCCGTCTCAGCTCGACAGCCTGCCTATAATGATAAATCCCCCAGGCTGATATAGCGCCTATCAGTAAAATACCAACCAGGTACACCATTTTACCGGAGAATTTCTTTCTGAATTCCGTTATTCTATCCTGCATGCCCAAAGCTTGTGCCTCCCATCATTCAATAGATACTGATATAGACTCATATCAGGCTCCTTATTAGGCATTTTGCAATGTAATATGTTTAAGCTCCCTAGCACAATATATTACGGGTAGGTATAAAAACATATCACTATATACTGCGGTGCTAAACTATAATAGTGTTGCATCGCAAAAGCCTTTACTAGATGATATTTTGTGCATGCATGTGAAAAATATGCAAAAGACTAGATTAGTTGGGCACTCAGTTAAATATCCTTCTGGCGGACACGACAATCCCTTCCTTGTTTTCACGGTTAATGTCGCCTATTGTTACATAGCCGGCTTTTCTACCTGCATATATGTAGTTTGATCCGCCGGTGCATATCCCTACACTTACAATTTCATCAGCCTTATCCCCGGTTCCAGCCAAAAACACCAAGTCGCCAATCGATGCATCCTCTGTTTTAATTTCCATTCCTGTTGCCAGCTGGCCCTTGATAGTCCTCGGTAGGTTTACTCCATTTATACGCGCACAGACATAGACCAGACCCGGAGCATCTATACCGCTGGCGCTCATGCCACTTAGCAGATAACTGGCGCCCTTAAGCCTTAGCGCTGTTGATGCAAAATCCTCCGCATTAGTAATAGGAATCATTTCATCAAGACTGACATGAATAATGCCACTGCCCCTCAACCATCCTGTCCTTTTTCCGGGCAGGTACACCTCATATGAGTCGCCGATATTGTTGATCGCATAGAATTCAGACCCCATAGGCGCAACCATAAGGGTGATGCCGCCGCTTGGATAGGAGTAAACCGATTTTTCTCTACTTGTTACAATAACTCTGTGGGTAAACATTCTCCCATAAACGCTGGAGACATCATCATCGAAGTTCTTTGACTTCATCCAGCCCAAATTACCATCAACCGTTTTTACCTGTGCCCACCCATTTTCATCACTTATAATACTAATAGGCTGATTAAAAATGGCTTGGGTAATGCGACTTGATTTTACATCAGGGCTAACGTATAAATCGGCAGTGCTTGACACGATAACTCCCGCATTTTCATCCATGGGTATGCCATAAATGTAATCGACAGACTTTTTCTGCTCTGCCTCATCATCAACGGCTTCATCATCAGTTCCGCTTTGTTCGGCTTCCTGCTCCTTACCCGGCTGTATGTCCTCTTGCGTATCCGGCTGGGTATCCACTCCCGCGCCTGTCTGAATGTCCTTTTGAGCGCAGCCCGATACGGCAAAGATCAGCGCAAGTAGTAGGATTAGCAAAGCTACTTTATATAAAATTCTGGATAATCTATGTATGTTCAGGAATCTCACACCCCAACTCAATTAAATTCATACTGTCTCCAAATATCTCATATGCAAGCTCAACCTCTCTTTGCTTGCATGTAAAAAGAATAATTTGCCTATCATAAACCCTATGTAAGTATTCTAACGCAAGTTTAGTCCTGTTGTCATCAAATTGGGAAAAAGCCTCGTCCATAATTATTGGTACAGATTCTGCGCCGGATGAAAGTACATGTGCCATAGCAAGCCGCAGTGCCAGGTACATCTGATCTGCTGTGGCACCACTGAGCTCAAGTGCATTTTTCACGTTTCCGTCCTCTGGGGCAGTTGCCATCAGCGAAAGCCTGTCGCTTCCCCTCAAATCAGTATATCTGCCTGCCGTAAGGCCGGAAATAATTGTGCTCATGCTATTGTTTATATCAGGTGCAAATGTGCGCCTTATTTCCTGCCCCGCTTCCATCAGTACATCATGAGCCAACAGCAGCGCACTTCTTTTATACTTAAGATACGTGATTTTTTCCTTTACTGCAACGGTTTCTTCTTCCACCCTCTGTAATTCATCGCCATACTCTCCATCATCCCTGAGTAGTCCCTCGCAGTACTTTTCCCTCATCGCCGCCTGAAGCAAATCCGCTTTAACCTGCTCCATCTCAATACCCCAGGCTTCATCCAAGCTTTCTATGTCTGAATCGTATATCTTTATTTCAAGACTATCCGTGTTAAAAAAGCCCCGCCTATTGTTAAACTGCAACGCAGCATCAATGCCCCGTTCCAGTTTAGCGCTAAGCTCCTCCAGCTTTAGGCAGATTTTTCTTAACTCCGGGGCTACCGATGAAGAATAAGATCTGACGACTTGGCCCTGTTGTGCAAAGCTCTGCCTGGCATGAGTTTGATTTCGCGCTGGTTCTTGCCCCTGGTGCAACTCCAGGTCAGAGTTTAGATCGATTTTTGCCCTTGACCATCTTCTTAAGAAGAATACTCCGGCCAGGCTGGAAAGCACGAGGCAAACAGCATACACAAGTAATACAAGCCAGCTGCTTTTAATAGCTGTGCTAAAGAAGGAATAGGCAAGTAATGTTGCAAATAGTACCTCCGCTACCAGACATAGTATTGGAGCAGCTATTGTTCTCCGCCTTCCAGACCTTCCTGTCATTAGCCCTGAAGACTGCCCTTGCGACAATTCCTTTTCAATCTTACCGGAAAGCTCGCTTTCCAGCTCACGCATTCTCCTGGCCGTCTCCTTTAGCTGCGCCTCCTTCTTTAAATTAGCATCCAGTTCCTTTCTTATATCAATGAGGCCGCTAATATGCCTCAAATAGCTCTCCTGCATTTCCAGGCTAGTACGCATGCTCTGAGCCTCAAGCATACCCTCCTGTGCTTTAAGCCTTCCCCTTTGCTGCTTGCCTAGCCTGTCCTGCTCCCGTTCTAAATGCTTCAGCCGTGCCTCAAGCTTATCCAGTGGCTGTATTCTGGTTCTACTCGTCCCTATGTAATTTTTTAAAGCATCTGACAAGGCCTTCTCCGCATTGTTAAGGGAGATTTCCTCAAAGCCCGTAGCGCTTACATTAGAAAGCTTGGAAGCCAGTGCTGCTGAGCTGTCCTCATCAAGTCGAAGCTTCATCTGTCTGATAAAAGCTGTTCTTTCAAAGGTTCTCTCATCCATGCCCATATGCTGCTCGGCAAACAAGGGAAGCTTGTCCCTTCCAATCTCAAATGAAGCGGTAATATCCTCATATGAGCTGTCAAACAGCCGAACTTCTCCGCTATCAAAGTTCCGCTCCACCCTGAAGCTCCTGTCGTCATCAAGGGTATAAATTAGTACTCCCCCATAAGATGTGCCATCCCAGGGTCTAAACCTCTTCTGTGGACCGGCTGGGCCATTCAGTTTTTGTCTTCCAGATTTTAGTCCATAAAGCATACCCTTAATGAACCATTGAAGAGTTGTTTTTCCCGCCTCATTGCATCCATATATAATATTTACACCATTTATAAGGGAAACCGACAAGCTCTTAAGCTTGCCAAAGCCCCTCACCTCGAGCTTTTCTAAACGCATACCTTCCCCTCATCAATCGCTTCCATGCCATAGTAAAGCGCCTGCATGATTAACGCTTTTTCTTCTGTATCCGTAGCCTCCAGCGCCTTGTCAAGCATTTTCCTGACAAACAGTCCTCTGAGGCCAGGTTCCTCTGCAATACTCTCGAAATCATACTCCGGTGCGGTGTTGTCAATAAGCTTTATGTAAAAGGCCTTTCCCTTAAGGAAGTCACCGATTAAATCCGTATCAAATTTGAGGCCTTGAAAGGCATATCCCAGCATCGTTATCTTGTAAAGGTCTTCATAAGTACCTGCCTGCTCCATATGAGATGAAATGCGAATAGCGGCCTGCTCACTGTCTAAACAGCCTGTCACAGGCACATCAAGGCTAATGAAGCGCCTTGTGCACAGCTCCAAAAAGTCCGCCCTTATACTGCTTTGTCCCTTCAGCTCCTTAGTGTTGCATCCATCTGTTTCCTTCTCAACCGTTGCAATAATAACCCCATGATGCCCCTCCTCGTCAAAGCCAAGCGGTTCGGGGCTTCCCGCATTGAAAATCCTTCGGCCGGGTCCGGCACCGTCTATTTGAGTGTGAAAATGTCCCAGGGCGCAATAGTCAAAGCCGTATGCTTCAAGCTCCAGGGACGAAATCGGTGCAAAAGCATTCGTACTAAACGGCATATCCAGGGTTCCATGATACATTAAAATATTGATAAAAGAGTGGTCCAGGCTTCCTACTGGCGGCAGAGAACCATAGACTCGCGTACCGTCCTTATGCTCGAAAAAATTCTCACTATCACTTAAGATGTGTACGTTAGGGGGCCATTTGAAATCAGAATAATAAGATCCCGGCACTAAAGGATCGTGATTCCCGGGAATTATCAGAACAGGAATATCCGCTATTCCTTTGAATATGTCACAAACATAGTGAAATGTACTTCTTCTCGTACAACCATGCTCATATAAATCACCACAGATAAGTAATAAATCTACCTGATGCGCCACTGCCGTATCCACAATTCTGGATAAAACCAGCTTTAAATCATTGCGTCTTTGCTCCGGCTTGCTATCTATACCCACATTGTCCGTATCCGCCAGAGAAGTAAATGGCGCATCCAGATGAAGATCACCGCATTGAAGCAGCTTTATCCTCATATAGCTCACACCCTCTCACGTATCAATGACAACATATGCGACGGCATACTCGCTGCAATGGGAAAGACTTATGTCCATACTCTTTGCGCCCATTTCATTAAAAAGCTCCAAAGCTCTTCTATATAAAACAACGTAGGGTTTGCCCAATTCATTGTTTAATACTTCTATCTGCCTCCACTCTAGGCCATCGGCTATGCCCTTCCCAAGCGCCTTTAACACTGCTTCCTTTGCTGCAAATCTGGCAGCATAGCTTTCGAACTTTGCCTTATTTCTTTTTTCACAGTAGCTAATTTCGCTGTCGGTGAAAACTCTATCTCTAAAACCCTTTTGTTCGGTGATAGATACTTTCAGCCTGTCTATTTCAATAATATCGACTCCGCAAAATATCGCCATAATAGATTATTCGGGTGTAGGCAGCATCATTTATTCCGGTTTTGTTTCCAAGCACCTACAGTAGTGTTCCCCCTCCAACCATATAATAAGTTCATGGTAAGCAGTCATGTCTAATAGGCTGTGCAGTCCCTCCCAAGCAGCTACATGCTAAGCAGTATGTCTCTAGTGCGGTTTACCTTCTGAGCTTGTTCTTGCGCCTTTCTTCTAAAACGTTGTCAAGCGCCTCAGCCTCGTTGACTGCCGTTTCAAGCTGCTCTAGCATATCCTCGTTTTCCACGCTGGACAAAAGCTGATGCTTGAATAAATTCACAGTGCTCTCCATATAGTCCAGCTTAGCACCTATCCTCTCCAGATCCTTCTTTTCATCCTTAAGTCTGGTGATGAGCCTCTCATCCATCTCAATCACCTTCCTGACCTGCTCGGTCATATTCATATCCTTTGAAAAGCTAAGCTTTCTGTTGTTGGTATTGATTCTTGCGGAAACAGCGCTTACGTCTACGCCGCTCAATTCGCGGTTTCTGATGCAAAAATTGTTCAGAAGCTTCAAATATGAGACCACAAGAACAAGTGTCTGCTCAGTTATCTTCTCTCTAAGATAGCTCTTCTCACCGGTCATATAGGAGTTATATATTTCGTTCTTATCTTCCATTACCTTCTTCAGCTTTCGGGCATAGGTATTATTCGTATGCCTTCTGGCTTCACTTGACAGACGGTTTGCCTGGCGGTTCAGTTCGCGAATGTACCTGGCTTTTTCCTTTTGGTTAAACTCCTCATGAAACTTCTTGCTTGTAAGCGTCTGTATAACAAAGGCAATATAGACAATGAAGCTGCCCCCTAATGTCAGAGACTCGGCCGAAGCCTGACCAAAAACAGCCTGCAAAGCTGAGCTGTCACTTAGCATTGCAGCTACAATCAACGCAGCAACTAATATACCAATATTCCTCGCTTTGAATAATGCGCTAAAAAACATTCTTGTTTTCATTTCGTTCAACCACCTGTTCCACTTTCTAAACTGTTCTGCCGAGAAATCTTACTCGGCCTTCTTTAAGCCATCAACCGTCTGTCGCAAACTATAAGCTATCTCTATAAGGCATTTTGCCTGGTAAAAGCACTTACTGTGAAACCTTGTTTTCAGCCTTCTCCTTCACCTCGAAGCCCTGCTCTGCATTGAGCATAGCTTCCGCTCTAGCCATTGCCCTTTCTCTGGCGGAGTTCATATCAAGTCTCTTGAGCTTCAAATCCATGTTATTATCACCAAGGGACTCTACCGCATTGGCACGGGCTGTCTTTTTGTTGACTAGCTCCCTTGCCCTCTCCATGCTTTCATTCACACTGCCCACTGTATTAGCCTTCGATGTATACTTGGCATTGACAGAATTAATATTCTCCCTGAGCTGAGCCATCTTGGCCTGTGACTTCAATGTCTTTAGCTCATTGAGCTTAGCCGACATCTCGGACTCGAAGATCTTATAATCCTCTCTAATCTTGCTTACTTCTGCCATTGCTGTGTCATAGGTCGTCTTGTGAACATCATAGGTTGCCTGATATTCTTCCTCCTGCATCAGCAGCTCAATAAGTAATTCCTTATCGCCCTGCTTCTGAGCCGATTCTGTTCTGGCCTTGACAGTAGCCAGATTCTTCTCTGCATTCTTCATCTCAATCTTTATCAGCTCTGCATTGGTCTGAATCTCAAGAATCTGCTGCTCCGCCTCTTTTCTTGCTCTGTCAATCTGCATCTTTACATCTTCAAACAAGAGCTCCGGATTGTTCTCCTCGACTCCGCCTAAAAGACGTCCGAAAAACCCTCTAATCAGTGCTCCTAATCTGCTAAAAAACCCCATTGTAAAAGCCTCCCCGTTTATTATTTAATCCATGCAAAATCCAATTGTCCGTATTATTAATTTATAATAAATATCCTGCAATGTAAAGTAAATTAGAGTCTATCACCTCTCTATTGAAAGGTTTTTTGAATCTAGTAGCCCCTTATACTTTTCAGGCAGTAAATCCTTGTCATCGCACTCCTCAATAGCCAGCATAGTCATAAACTGTATCTGCTGAGTGCTGGGTCTGCACTTCTTAATCGCCTCGGTCAGTACTTGTGCTGTCAGTACATTGCCCTTTGTCTCGTCCTCGTTAGCCAGCTCGTAGGCCTTCCTGACCACAGTCTCAATTTCCGCGCCTGTATAATCCTCTGTCCCCTCGGCGAAAGCCATGAAGTCCTCAATGTCGGTCTCGAAGCCGTATTTTTCGATAATTATCTTGAAGATCTCAGCGCGTTCGCCTGCATCCGGCAAGAGAATCGGAATTTTCTTATCAAATCTACCGGCCCTCTTGAGCGCCGGGTCAATAAGATCCGGCCTGTTTGTGGCTGCAATAAAAATTACCTTGCCTCTGTTATTTGTATTACCGGTAAACTGTAAAAATTCGCTAAATATATTTCTACTCACACCGCTATCGCCGCTGTCGCCTCTTTTGAAGGCCGTATCAATTTCATCTACAAACACGATGACTGGCTGTTGAGACTGTGCACCCAATAGGCACTTCTTAAAATTCTTCTCACTCTCGCCTACATATTGCCCCAGAATGCGAGACATATCAATCTTGACGCAGTTGAATCCGCTCGATTTCGCCAAAGCATTAACAAGCAGTGTTTTCCCAGTCCCCGAAGGACCGCAAAGGAGAATGCCCATTGGCACTCTTCGCAAATCATCCTGCATAATAGGCTTAACAATATTATTCAGCAAATAGTTCTTGGCCTTCTCCATCCCTCCGATGTTCTCAAAGCCCAGCTCAGGGTAAATAAACTCCAGTACATCCCCGTATTCCTTCTGAAGTACCGAATGCTTCTTATCCTTGATAAAATCAAAGCTAATGGGTATATCCTCAGCCTCAGACTTAAGCTTAATATCCTTTATGGACTTTTTGCTAAGACCCGATGACAGCTTTGCGAACTCCGAAGGAGTGAGATCTGTCTTAACCTCGCCGTTATTTAGCAGGTATTCAATATACTCCCTGCGCTGCTCCTCGTCCGGAAGCCCTACAAGTATAGGCTCAATCCTATATGAAGACTTGAGTATCTCCCGGCTCACATCGGCAAGGTTATCGGCCAGCATGAGAATAGTGCTGCCAACAGCAGAAATCCTGGAGCTTGATGACCATTCACAAATCCAGATAAGTGCAATACGCTCCTCCATCGTCATGCTGCCAATATCACCGGACGGTATCATTTTCTCAACATGATCGATAAAAAGTACCATTTTAGTGTTCTTCAGCGCTTTATCAATAAAGGGGAACAGCCTCGATGGCATTGCATTCATCAAATT
>JAAYBT010000177.1 GCA_012730015.1 Clostridiaceae bacterium | reverse complement strand
TTGTATGAGAACCGCGAAGAAGGCTACAGCTTCGAGTACCCTGATGCATGGAGCCTTGAGGATGTTTCACCCGACCTGAATTATGACCATCTGAATCTGGATATTCCGGGTCTTTCGGGCGCCCTGGAAATAACCTTTCAGGAAAGTGAGATGAAATGTGCCACAAACTGTGGCGATATTATCAAAAGTGTCGAGGGCAATTCCATCAGCTGCTGGTCTGACTTAACTGTCGGCTATCATCCACCCTTTTGTGGTAAAGTATCCAGACTGCTCTTTTTCGACTTCATAGAGAATGAGTCCTCTTCAACCATTTACCGTCTTGGGGCCTTCAGCGATGACAACGGCAGAAACAGGCTTTGTTACTCTGTTGACATTCTAAGGGACACGAAAATTTACTCTATGTTCATCACTGCCGGAGAATACAGAACAAAATCAGGTTATTTTGATGACGAAAAGACAAATCAAATGATAAACCATGTAGCCTCATCCTTCCGCATCGATGAAACGCCAGAGTCAAAGGCCAGAGCCCTCTTGGGTGAAACACGGAACAGGAAGCTGGTTTTCGCGGAGGAATACCTGAAGCAGCGCTATAGTCCGTCCCTCGAGGTTCTTGATACTGAAAAAACTCAACCTGACGGCACAACATTAGTTCGAGCCGGCAATTCTTCATTCAGTGGCTATTATAATATCAGGCTGGACTATGCAGCTCGGGAAATAGAGGTCATCGAACGCTTGCTGGACAGAGATATTATGTTCAATCAGATAAGCTTCCTCAGGGACCACTATAGAGATAAAGGCATGACAATTGCAGGTATCCGCCGCAATGAGGCCGATATGACCATAGCTATTGAGGCTTTTGATGGTGAGAGGCCTACCAAATTTGTACGCAACTACCAGATCAGTGTGGATGCCTCCGATGGTGAGGTCAAATGGAAAACGACAAGAACAGCCAGTCAACAGGACTATATAAATGAATGCAGGTTTTTCCTCGGATCCTTTATTTCCCCTGAGACAGGCGTATATATTTTCGGAAAGGATGTCTTTAAGGATATAGACACCTACAGCCATAAAGGCCTTGATTACCGCCTTTTAGCATATTATCAAACAATCAACAGGTCGGGTTTTTTTGTACTATCGATGGATCCGCTCACCGGGCTATTTCACAAGGAAAGAAGCTATATCCCCTTAACATATATAGTTGGAAATGTGAAATCCCAGTTTGATATAGAGACCACAGATTTCTCCTCCAGTTCATACAGCTTTGACCCCGAGACATTTACGCTGAGCCTTTATTCAAAAGACGGTGCCGGCAGAGCCGACACCGAACATTTCCGTATCCATTACAATCCAGAGATAAACGAGATACAGTATAGAAGAATTAATCTCCCATAGCCAGATACGCATTTATGAAGTTATCCAAATCACCGTCCATGACCGCGTTTACATCGCCCATCTCATAGTTGGTTCTGTGATCCTTAACGAGAGTGTAGGGGCAAAATACGTAGGACCTGATCTGACTTCCCCATGCAATATCCAGCTGCACACCCTTCAAATCCTCGATTTTTTCCTTATTCTCACGTTCCTTTAGCTCCATCAGCTTTGATTTGAGCATCTTCATAGCCGTATCCTTGTTTTGGAACTGGGACCTCTCTGTCTGGCAGGCTGCCACTACCCCCGTGGGTATATGTGTGATGCGCACCGCTGAAGAGGTCTTATTTACATGCTGTCCACCCGCGCCGCTGGCTCTGTAGGTGTCTACACGAAGATCATCCGGGTTGATATCAATCTGTATATCATCATCCATCTCAGGCATTACCTCCAGCGACGCGAAGGAAGTATGTCTCCTTCCGGAAGCGTCAAAGGGTGAAATTCTTACCAGCCTGTGCACACCTATCTCTGAGCGCAAATAGCCATATGCATTCTCGCCAATAACGCTGAATGTAACGCTTTTTATGCCTGCTTCGTCACCATCAAGGTAATCGAGTATCTTCACGGTGTAGTCATGTGCCTCGCCCCATCGGGTATACATGCGCAGTAGCATCTGCGCCCAGTCCTGAGCCTCTGTGCCGCCTGCCCCCGCGTGCAGGGTCAATATTGCGTTATTCTTGTCGTATGGCTTGTTGAGAAGGGTCTCAAGCCTAAGCTTATCATAGGTTCTCCTCAACACATCCAAGCCTTCTCTTATTTCCGGAATGACTTGCGCATCATCCTCTTCCAGTCCCAGCTCGTTGAGAGTCCTCAGATCGTCAAGATCAGATACAAGCCTTTCATACTGCTCTACCTTTGTCTTAAGTCCCTTTGTCCTTTGCAGGACCTTCTGTGAATTCTCCACGTCATTCCAAAATTCCGGGTCCGCAGCCTTTTGCTCAAGCTCCTCTATCTCGCGCTTAAGTTTGGCAACGTCAAAGTGAATCCCCCATTTCGATGATGGCCTTCGCGAGACTTTCGATTTCAGGTTTAAACTGTTCTAATTCAAGCATCTTTATCAACTCCATTCAAATTACAATGATAACAGAAAATACTTCTATTTTAAAGAGCGAACAAATCTGTTAATTCTCTTCATCGCTTCGACGATGTTCTCATGGGAATTTGCGTAGGTAGCCCTTATGAAGCCCTCTCCGCAGTCTCCGAAGGCTGAACCGGGTACTGTTAGAACCTTTTCCTCTTTCAGAAGTCTTTCGCAGAACTCATCAGAGCTAAGACCCGTAGAACGTATGCAGGGAAAGACATAGAAGGCTCCTCTGGGTTCAAAGCAGTCCAGCCCGGCTTTTCTGAATCCATCAACCATGACACGTCTTCTTCTGTTATACTCGCGCACCATTGCATCTACTTCATCATCGCCATTGCTTATAGCCTCGGAAGCAGCATATTGAGCTGTTGTGGGCGAGCACATAATAGCGTACTGATGGATTTTGTTCATAGCCTCAATAAGCACCGGATCGGCACAAGCATATCCAATTCTCCAGCCAGTCATTGCAAAAGCCTTTGAGAAGCCATTAATAAGAATCGTCTTATCCTTTACCTCCGGGAAGCTTGCGAAAGACACATGCTTCTTGCCATATGTAAGCTCAGCATAGATCTCATCGGAAATAACAACTAATTCCCTGTCCTTCACCACATCCACAATCTTTTGGAGGTCATCGGCTGTCATTATCGCCCCTGTCGGATTGTTTGGGAAAGGCAGAATAACTACCTTGGTTCTTGGAGTCAACGCACTTTCCAGCTGCTCCGGCTTCAATCTGAACTCGTCTTCAGCCTTTAGCTCAATAGCAACAGGTGTAGCTCCTGTAAAGGTAGTACAGCCTTTATAGGCTACAAAGCTCGGTTCCGGTATAATGACCTCATCACCAGGCCCTACAAGAGCTCTCAAGGCCAAATCTATCCCTTCGCTGGCTCCGACCGTTACTATAACGCCCTTTTCTGCATCGTATTCCACATCATACTTTCTCTTTACATATTTTGCTATCTGTCTTCTCAGCTCTACAAAGCCTGCATTTGAAGAATAGTGTGTATGGCCTCTCTCCAGCGAGTAAATACCAGCCTCCCTAATGCTCCAGGGCGTCACAAAATCGGGCTCTCCTATGCCAAGAGATATTGCATCCTTCATCTCGTTGAGCAAATCAAAATACTTTCGTATTCCCGATGGAGGCATATTCTTCACCGATGGCTTAATCATGCCGGATAAGTTCATAATATCAGCGCCTCCCTGTCATCCTTATTATTTTCCTCAAAAATAACCCCCTCATCCTTGTATCTTTTCAATACGAAATGTGTAGAGGTGCTAACTACCGATTCCAGAGGGGCCAGCTTCTCTGCAACAAAGAGGGCAACCTCCTTCATTGTCTTGCCTTCAACGATAACCGTAAGATCAAAACCGCCGGACATAAGGTAGCAGGCCTTAACCTGGGGATACCTATATATGCGTTCAGCTACCTGATCAAAGCCCCGGCCTCTTTGCGGAGTAACCCTGACCTCAATGAGCGCAACTACAGTCTCCTTATTGGATTTATCCCAATTTATAAGTGTGTTGTATCCAACAATAACATTGTCCTCTTCCAGCTTCTTTATCATTGCCTGCACTTCGTCAACGGTTTTATCAAGCATAAGTGCAATTTCCTCAACACTTGCCCTGCCGTTCTTCTCAAGGATCTCCAGTATTTCCAGTATTTCTTGCATAATGTTTCACTCCTTTTCTTTATTGAATAGTATCCCAAAAAATCAAAAAACTCCTCAATCCCTATATAGGGACGAAGGAGTTATCCGCGGTACCACCCTGCTTAACGCTAATGCGTTCACTTAACGGGCACATTCATGCCCATCCTCTGTAACGTGAGGCAACGTCAGCCTTTATACGCAGAGCCGCTAGCTTGCTCCGGTTTCTCAAGGCGATGCTCACAGGCTGCCTTCCCCATTGTCATTTACCGGCTCACACCGTCTCCGGCTCTCTTTGAAACTAAAATGGATACTCTTCCTGTTCATTGCATGAAATATATAATTAAAGCAATTATAGCAGGCCGAGCAAAGCAAATCAAGCCCTCGGCCAAAATTTTCTTGCTACTCATGCTCGGTCCATGATATGGTCCAATAATTCTTCCGTCCGGCTCCACGCTTGAAGCCTCAGACGGCTTCACATCTGCTCGTCATAAGCTTCATTTGATTCTGCGCTTGCAGCCTCATCAGATGCCTCGCTTGGAATCTCGTCCGGCTCCTCGTCCTCGCCTGCAATAGCGACGAGCTGCGACTCATATTTACGCAGAGTGCTAACAATCTCACTCTTCAGCGCCTTGATGTCCTGACGAATATCAACAAGCTTCTCCCTGTCCTTCTCAATGCTATTCTCAAGCTGCCTTTTTTCTTCGATTGCCTCATTACGGGCATTCTCCATTATAGCCTCGGCCTGTTCCTGAGCTTTGATAAGCACCTCAGATATTTTCGCCCTATCCTCAGCTACTTGTCTTGCATTGCTCAAAAGCTCATCATATCGCATCTTAAGGTCTTTGCCTTGACTCCTGAGCTGAGCAATCTCATCATCCTTTTCCTTCAGCTTATCGTCAAATTCTCTCAAAATCTTTTCGATATACTCATTGACATCAGCTTTTCTGAAGCCACCCATAAATGAAGTTCCGAAACGCTTCTCTCCAGGCATGAGAATCCCCCTTCTACATGAATAATTGTTATTTTATATATTCAATACTTATTCAAAAAATCCTGCTTAAACCAAAATTCGTGCTCAACTCCTCAAATGGCAAAACAAAAAGGAGACTGCCCTCGTGACAGCCCCCTCCCGTATTAAATGCTCATGCTCGCCTCTGTTTGACTGTTTCCGGCTATGTGTCATACATTTGCGGCTCGCATCATATGAACTCAAACGCCATTAGATGTTTTTGTCCAGTATCTTCTCAAAATCACTCTTTGGCCTTGCACCTACTATTTTGTCAACAACCTGCCCATCCTTAAACAGCATAACCGTTGGTATGCTCATGATTCTGAACTTTGAAGATAGCTCATTCTCATCATCCACATTTACCTTGGCGATTAGAGCCTTCCCATCATACTCTCCTGCCAGTTCCTCCATGATAGGTGCAACCATCCTGCAGGGGCCGCACCATGCCGCCCAGAAATCAACAAGCACCGGTTTATCTGATTTGATGACAAGCTGTTCAAAATTACTCTTTGTTAATTCAGTTACTTTTTTATCAGCCATTTGTATACCTCCTGTAAAATCTGTAATAACACTATTACTATCTTACCCTGCATAACACAAACAAAACAAAATATGTTTTTCTCACGACTTTTGAGATATGACCTTAAGTAATAAATCTCCATCATTGATTGAAACGACATAGCTTTCGATCACCGTCAGCAGCTGCCCTTGATAGCTCACACTAAGGTTGCTCTTAAGGTCTGTGATGGTCTTTGTTTGCCTGTCGGCTAAATATACACGACCTCCCGGCGTTATAAACACATCCTCCTTAGCAGTAGGATTCTCAAGAGTGATTGTCTTCCACTCATCAGCCTTATTATCGATTTTACCATTGTGGATTTCTGTCAGCTTTCCTGCCTCATCAGTTGATGCGGCATAGATGAAGTCAAAGTCATCCACCGATAAAAGCAAGTCTGCCTTTTTAAATGCAAGCGTTGATGTCTTTGCGTTCCTGCCATTTCTTATCTTGATTTTCGCACCCACAGGCTGATAAATCAAATGGTCCGAATACATGGTCTCACCTATTATCATACCAAGGTCGGCCTTCATGATAAGGTTCAGGTTGTCCATAATATCAAATTTGTATATTCTCACTCTCGATTCGCTGGACTGTATCATTGGATATACGATATTGGTAAGCGGCGAAAGCTCTATATCGATGACTGCACTACCCTCTGGCAGGTTTTTTATATCCGGATAGCTTCTATCCAGCTCGGGGCCGATGTCAAATGTAGATATGCGTACCCTTCCACTCTTCCCTTCGGGCTCCTTGATACTATAAATCAGCATATCTCTGTCAGGCAGCCACCTGTAATATGAGAGAGTTCCGCCCGATGGCTTGAGCCTTTTTGTAGTCTTTTTGCTATCCATATCAACAATTTCCAGGATGTCTCCAAGCCTGTATGCAGCATATAAGCCATCAAAGGATACCTTTACCTCGCTTGCTCCCTCGGGCAGCTTATATTTTCTGTTTTTCACAGCCATGGCATTCATCTCGAATATTGTTGCCCTAAATGAGCCTCTACCCGGGATATAGACAAAATTGGCATAAGCCAGCACGGCTGTTTGAAGTATAACTGAAATCAATATCCATCTGTAAAGCGCTCTCAGCTTTTTCAATTGCCGGCACCGCCTTCCGCCGTCACAATAAAGGCTGTCGGAACTGTTCTCTCACCAAGCTTGTCCGAAGGCTTATTGATAACCTTGCCATTGAAATACATGGTCGCCGACGAACCTCCATCAAGATTCGCAGCATTAACAGCCCCATATTTAAGCAGGATGTCCTGTACATCTCTCAGCGTGGCTCCCAGAGATTCCAGCGTCCTTCCGTCAACAAC
>JAAYBT010000176.1 GCA_012730015.1 Clostridiaceae bacterium | reverse complement strand
TAGTCTCGTAATGTCCATTATCTCTTGAATAGTCGTTATTCGAAACGCTTGTCCTGGTTAGCGTCCCGGAATAGCCGTTACTTGAATAGGCTATTGATGACGAAGGATAACTGCTGCCTGTATTTCTGCTGGTACTAGCGGTCTGAGAATAGGTATAAGTTTTCATATCCCAAATACTTATGTTCGGAATAATGTTCTTACCCAACAGCCAATTTGACATGCTTACACGATTTGTCTTGACATAGTCCAGCTTGCTTGAGTCAATATCCTTGTCAAGCATCAGGAAAATATCAATAGTGGATCTTTGAATAGGGATGTTTACATACAAATCGCTCAAGGGCTGGTAATTGTCTACCCAGAACTCAACCTCATAGGTCGCCCTCTTTCTGTCAGCTTCTGTAATGTGCTGTGGGAGGGTATCAGAGACAATGTCCTCGAGTGCAGTAACCATATACTTGTAATATCCCAGCCTGGTCGGCACGTATTCCGGAAATTCCTCCTGATCGCTCCATGCTGTTAGCTTTTTGTCAACAGCTCCGTCATTGTCACTGTCATGCCAAAGCTCTATGCTGGATGCTTTTATTACATCCCCATCAGTGCTGCCAATGAAATAGTACCATGCATTCACCTTGTCGTTTCTTGTGTAGACTGATTCAGAAAGGTTTACACCAACCGCAGGCTCAACATCCTCAAGTACTTGAAACTCCACTGTATATGAATCTGACCATTTCCCCAACGTGTTTTTACATCTTAGTGTAACCGAATAGATACCCGGAAGCTTATACAGCAGCTCCTTTACTGAATTCGTGTCCTTGCCCTTGCGCAGCTGGCTGGTATCTCCGCCATATGACCATTCGTAGGCTACAATGGGGAATTCATCTATAACCAGCTGTATGTTACCTGCCTCGCATGTGTTTTCAAGCTCAATTATTCTATTCTGCTTCCATGTGTTCGATGTGATCTGGAAATTAGCAATGGGCTTTGTGGGATAGATGTATACCACATCTCTTGATACCACCTTCCCCATTTCCCCAGGAAGTTCCTTTACCTGGTATTGGCAGTCCACATATGAAAATCGGCCGTTCTCTCCTACACTGCCGGGAAATATGTAGCTGCCAGAGAAGAATTCTTCCGCCTTTACTTCTATCCCATCGACAAAAACCTTTCTGCTTTCAACCTTTGACATATCGGTATCATCCTTCGCAGCAAAGGGCACTCCATCAAAGGCAACCTCAGGGATCTGTTGCATCGGGACGAAGTCCTCGACGATTCTGTTAGGTGGATCTGCCGGCTTGGTTGTTCCCAAAAGTGTATGGAGTGCGGCATAGTCATAATTGCCTGCTTCCCCATCCTTGTAGGTGACCTGGCCTTTGGCTGTAACATATATGTCCCAATCATGGCTGCGAAATACGCCATAGGTTGTCTTAAGTGTGAATTCGGCAGCTCCTGTGTTGTTCAGGGGAGAGATAGTCACTTGCTGCTGGGGCAGTTCGGCCTGATTTGTCTGATTATCAATATCGTTGAAGGTCAATATCCAGCTTTCTATGTCATGGCGTGCATAATAGACCGTCTTTTTTACATCGTTGTCGTAGATGCCCGCATCCTTTAGCTCCGCGCTTACTTTATATCGCAGAATCAAGGGTGCGTCGTCCATAACCTCGCCCACATCCTGTATGGTTTTTAGATCCGTCAGCAGCTCCAGCTTCACCTCCACCGGCAAGTCCTTTTTTGTGTCCTGCACCGGCACGGCTACAGTCTGATACCATATGGACTGATTAGGCCGCTTGTGCCACATCCTGCCCTGGCCGATTCGATTGATGGTCGGCGAGGATTCCACATTCAGATAGCGGTAAACCTCAGGATCGACAGGCCTTCCCTGCAGGGGAACGCCGCCATATTGATCCATAGACTTGTTAATCCATGCCTGCACGCCGGATCTGATGTCAGAGGAGTATTCGCTTCCTGTAGTTGCAGCGTTATAATCACTTACCTTAGGCTGTTTATCTCTGGGCAGATTATCCCAGGGCTCCTTCACCCAGTCCCGCTCGTTGAACTTCGTCACGACACTATCGGGGATGAAGAATATATTGGTCAGCCTGTTTCCCGAGACGTCCCAGCCATGGTAGCGCCATTCCCCCCGGGAGCCGCCCTTGGGATTAGCATAATATCCATCATTGGCTCCGTGCTTTTCTGCTTGTCCCGGGGGCTGGGTTCCCGCCTTGAAATCGTTGCCGGGCACATTCTTATAGCTGCCGTAGCACAGCACCCCTTCATCCTTCCACACCCTGTAGTTGACATAGAGCTTGGTGCCCTGAATAAGTTTATATTGGACCGGGGCGCTCCCATCGGGCAGCTTGGGCAGATAGTCCTTCTCCTGATTGTATAGGCTTACACCCGCCGCTGTTTCGTCCATGAACTCCATGCCGCCGCTCTCGTATTTGGGAGCAGTCGAGGCAAAGGAGGGCAGGGAAAGCAGCAGGAGTGCAATGCATAAAGCAGCAGCTAATCTGCGATAAAACATCCTTTTCATGTTATGAATCCCTCCTACCATAACTATTTAAGCCCCTTTAATTTCACTTTTATAGAAAAACCTATATCATCTTGGCGAATAAAATCAGTTTCACGGTCATTTAATCTAGTAGTAGTATAATCGTTCAAACCGTCAGTTCTGCTGTAGCGCTGTGTCATGTACTTATCATGGAGCTTAATGGCCTTCTGAGCATCCTCTTCGAAGACAGTCTTAAATATTTCCCTAATGAAGCCCGGAAAGAGCTCCTCATACATCTCATCATCCCATACATTTAGAGTATATGAATATGTTGTATCCTTGACGTTATAGGCTATAGCAAATTGAGCAGTTTTGCCAAAAATACTCCTCTCATAGGAAGCTCTGTCCCTGTACATATTTGCGCATATGTACTTCCCATCAGAGCCAATAAAGAAGTTAACGAAGCCTTTGGCCTTCGGCAGTGCGGCCTCGGTAGCCTTTGCCACAGTAAACAGCTCCTTCACGCCACCCGGATACACCACTGTCGGATTGCCCCGTGAATCTAGAAAGCTTATCATCTCATCCTCCCCTGGAGTCGTAGGCCTTCTCTCAGTGCTATCCAGGATGCGTATAATGACTGTGGCCGCTTCGGCTCTGGTCAGCGTGCCCTTGGGATGAAAGCTGCCAGCGGAGCCTTGCACTAAGCCAAGCCTATATCCATCTATGGCGAATTGCTTCAAATCGTCCGAAATCTCTTCATAATCAGACATCCTCCCGATGATATAGGGGTCATAAAGGCTGTCCGGCTTCTGATCAATCTTTAGAGCCGTCCTGACTACGATTCTTACCATCAGCTC
>JAAYBT010000175.1 GCA_012730015.1 Clostridiaceae bacterium | reverse complement strand
GGATAGTGTAGATTTTTCGGAGGCCTTTGCTCATGAAAAGCTATCCCCCGTACTTGCGATGTATCGTGCAAAGGATTTCCAAGATGCTCTTGAAAAGGCCGAGCATCTGCTCTTCGATGGGGGCTACGGACATACTGCATCAATTTATCTAGATGCCCTTAATGAAAAAACTAAACTGGATGAGTTCTCAGAACGGATGAAGGCATGCCGCATTCTTGTTAATACGCCCTCGTCCCAAGGTGGAATCGGAGACATGTACAACTTTAAGCTGCCACCATCTCTGACCCTTGGTTGCGGCACCTGGGGCGGCAACTCAGTCAGCGAGAATGTCGGTGTTAAGCACCTGCTAAATATCAAAACTGTCGCCGAGAGGAGAGAGAATATGCTTTGGTTCAGAGCTCCCGAGAAAGTATATATTAAAAAGGGCTGCCTGCCGGTCGCTCTTAATGAGCTAAAGGCTGTACTTGGCAAGAAGAAGGCCTTTATTGTAACAGATAACTACCTGTATAGAAACGGCTATACCAGAGCGATTACTGACAAGCTTGATGAGCTTGGTATTACTCACACAACCTTCCATAATGTTGAACCTGATCCCACGCTGGCCAGTGCAAAGGAAGGCGCAAAGCAGATGCGATCTTTTGAGCCGGATGCAATCATAGCTATCGGCGGCGGTTCAGCAATGGACGCAGCGAAGATCATGTGGGTACTGTATGAGCATCCCGAAGCGGACTTTATGGATATGGCAATGCGATTCGTTGATATTCGCAAAAGAGTCTACGACTTCCCGCGGATGGGCGAAAGGGCATATTTCATTGCCGTACCCACTACTGCGGGTACAGGCTCAGAGGTTACTCCCTTTGCAGTTATTACTGATGAAAGCAGCGGTGTAAAGTATCCGCTGGCTGATTATGAGCTCATGCCCAATATGGCTATTGTAGATGCGGATTTAATGATGAACGCTCCAAAGAGCCTGACGGCGGCATCCGGTATTGACGTCGTCACTCATGCGATGGAGGCTTATGCCTCAATGCTTGCAACCGATTACTCCGACAGCATGGCCCTGGGCTCCCTGAAGATAGTTTTTGAATATCTGCCCCGTGCCTATGACAACGGTCCAAACGACCCCATTGCCCGCGAGAAGATGGCAAACGCTGCAACCATGGCCGGTATTGCATTCGCCAATGCCTTCCTTGGTGTGTGTCACTCTATGGCGCACAAGCTTGGTTCCTTCCATCACCTGCCCCATGGTGTTGCCAATGCATTGATGCTTGACGAGGTCATGCGCTTTAATGCTTCACAAGCACCTGTGAAGATGGGTACCTTCTCACAGTACGACCATCCGCATACGCTTGCCCGCTATGCTCAGGTCGCTGACCATTTGGGTATCAAGGGTAAAAACGATACGGAAAAGCTCGAAAACCTCATTAGGGCAATTGATGAGTTAAAAGAGAATATAGGCATAAAGAAGACAATCAAAGACTATGGCATTGACGAGAAAGACTTCCTTGACCGCTTGGACGAGATGACCGAGCAAGCCTTCGACGATCAATGTACAGGCGCAAATCCGCGCTATCCATTGATGAGTGAAATAAAGCAAATGTATCTGAATGCCTATTATGGAAAATAAGGAGGAGAATACTATGAAATTAGACAAGGTCGTTGCTGAAAGGCCAACTAAGACTATCTATCGTGATGGTGATAAGGCAATTAAGCTGTTTGTTGAGGGCTACTCCAAGTCCGATATCCTAAATGAGGCGCTAAATCAGGCTCGCGTTGAAGAAACAGGCTTGAACATACCGAAAGTTATTGAGGTAACAAGGGTTGAGGGCAGATGGGCAATTGTATCCGAGTTTATAGAGGGCAATACCCTTGCAGAGCTTATGGAACAGAATCCGGGCAAGCAAGACGAGTATCTGGAGCTGTTTGTGGACTTGCAAATGGATGTGTTCTCCAGAAAGGCTCCGCTTCTTAACAAGCTACAGGATAAAATGCATCGTAAAATCAGAGAAACAAAATTGGATGCAACTACCCGCTATGATTTGCATACACGCCTTCAAGGAATGCCTGTGCACGACAAGGTCTGCCACGGAGACTTTAACCCAAGCAATATTATAGTGACTAATGATGGGACACCCTTTATTCTCGACTGGTCCCATGCAACACAGGGCAACGCTTCTGCAGATGTGGCTAGAACCTATCTACTGTTTAGTCTGGCCGGTAATAGAGAATTTGCGGACAAATACATGAACATGTTTTGTGTTAAAAGCGACACAGCCAAGCAGTATATACAAAAATGGCTGCCAATTGTTGCTGCCTCCCAGTCGGTGAAGGGTAAGGCTGAAGAACGAGAATTCCTGCTTTCATGGGTTCATGTCGTAGATTACGAATAGTTTTTTCTTTATGTTTAATTATGAAGAATACGGGTAAAAATATAATGCGACCACATGGTTGTAAGAGGTTAAATAGGTAGCACAAATAGTAGCAGGAGAAGAAGCAGGAGAAGGACAAGTATTAGTAGATTCTTAGCAGAGGTATTTGAAGTAGGGGAAGCACGAGGACATTTAGTTGGATTATCACAACCTCATTGACTGCTCACAGGGAGCGGGGTAACGACCGGATATACGATTTGAATCCGGTCGTTTTACTTTCTATTCCTCCCTATGTTCGCTTCATTTCTTCAATGCGTAAAGATTTTCCTTTTTGCCACCGCAGCCTGGAAGCTTCTCAACTGAAAAGCCTGCCTCCTTTAGAGCTTTTTGCACCGCCACTGCCACAGTAAATGTAGAGCAGGAGCCTCCGGTTTTTGTCTTTTCTCCGATTGCCATTAGTAGCTCAGGCCTCCACATAGAAGGATTCTTCTTCGGACCATGCCCATCAAGGAACCAAACATCGCAGGGCTTTTCAAGAGCGCTGACCATTTCAAGCGCTTCACCTATCCACAGCTTAAGCTTCAGGCTTCCGAAGGGCTGCCCTATTTTCATTGAATGCCAGCCGGGGACCTTTCTATCTATCTTCTCATATTCCTTCACAAGGGCCTTAATCTCTCTTCCTACCCGACTCTTAAAGCCGTCGAGAATAGAGCATATTCTCTCAGAACTCAGGGGGTAAAGCTCAACTGAGTAATACTCGATATCGACATCTTTCAATCCACTCTCCTCTATAAATTCCATGAGTGATACGACTATACGCCCTGCCCCGAAGCCAAGCTCACCTATAATGAATGGCATCTCCAGTTCTCTTGCCTCGACAATCCGTTCAAAGATATTATTGTTTTTGAAGTAGATTTGCCGCGCTTCATCCAAGGCGTTTACCACATCAAAATAGCGATCGTCAAAATGCTCATTTATCAAATTTTCCGGTATAAACATGTATCTCACTACCCTTTTTTCTTTGTTTTTCATCTGGATTCAATAATCAACGCTTCATTTTTTTACTTGATATAAATAATATCATACTGCCAAAGATAGTGTTGT
>JAAYBT010000020.1 GCA_012730015.1 Clostridiaceae bacterium | reverse complement strand
TTTTCGAGCTTATCAGCCTTATTTTCGGGCGTTAGAAGCAAGGAATGCCAGGAAGCTGAGGCGCAAAAAACGCAGCATATTGCTATATGTGAGGCTTTTTGCGACCGATGGCTGACACCGCAATCCGACGCTTATTAATACATTTCGCCTTTGGCGAAATGTAACATTTGTAACATTTCTGCAAAGCAGAAATCTATTGCCCGAAAACAAAAGCTCCCGTCGCTTGTATATATATATACACAAGGGACGAGAGCATACTCCCGTGGTTCCACCCTAATTCGGTCTCATAGTGATTGTAACGTCATCAACGCTCATACTCCGGGGTGGTATTCAACTGCCTTCCTTAAAGCCCGCTTTCAGCCGAGGCGGTCTCTCTCTGGCAAGTCTACAGCAGTCTACTATTCCCTTCACCGTACGATTAAATATTTCTTTAGTTCATTATATCCCAATCACATTCGTTGTCAACCACATTTACTAATAAAGTGTGATTACCTTGTGTGACACAAGGGGACGTTTTCCCTGTGTCATAGTCGTAGCTGTACTGTTCTCTCCTGCAACCTGAATGCCAAAAGGCTTAAAAACCATAGGCCGGTGCACGTTTCTTCAACCTTTGTGTGGATTTACTCTTAAAAAAGGCTTGTTTTGTAGCCAAACTACCATAAATGCGGCCTTTTCACGGATAAAAGAACACATTAATTGAACAATTGTGCACCGACGTCCGTTTTTACCTTTCGCCCGATCCTAGCGCGACTTATCATCCAGCTCAGCTCAAATCAGATAGACGCCAGACGCTGCAATTACAGAATGCTAGCAATCAAAGGTTTTCGCAAGTTCAAATTCATCCTGGATAGACTGATCCGGCTTCTTTGTCAGCAAAGAGGCTACAACGATTGCAATGCAGGAGACTATAAAAGCCGGGAGCAGTTCGTAAATACCGAATACTCCACCAATCGGGCTTAACAACAGCTTCCATATGAATACAACGCCACCGCCTGCGAGCATGCCTGCAATAGCACCTGCGCGGGTAGTCCTCTTCCAGAACAGCGAGAATAGTATAATAGGTCCGAAGGTTGCACCGAAGCCCGCCCATGCAAATGAAACCACCTTAAATATCACACTCTTTTCATCAAGAGCAATAATTACGCCAAACACAGAAATAACAAGCAAAGAAATACGCGTTACAAGCATAACCTGCTTGTCAGTAGCATCCTTTTTCAAGATTCCTTTAAAAATATCCTTTGCAAAAGCTGAAGACGCAATTAGTAGATAAGAATCTGATGAGCTCATAGTTGCGGCCAAGATGCCAGACATGACAATACCTGCAATCAATGGAGGCAATAAGCTGGTTGACATGGTGATAAATATGTTTTCCGAAGAGGTCTCTGTTAGAAGCACCGAAGGATACAGTGCTCTTCCCACTATGCCGATGGCAACTGCCGCTACAAGAGAAATAACACACCACACAGTAGCAATTCTCCTTGATTTTTTCAGCTCGGATGACTTAGTAATCGCCATGAATCTAAGTAAAACCTGAGGCATCCCAAAATAGCCCAACCCCCATGCTAAGGTTGAAACGATGGACAACCATCCGTATCCAGCGGCCTCTCCAAACAAAGGCTTTCCTGCTGCATCAAGCATTTGTACCTCACCAGGCGTAAGCTGCGGCTGAGCGATTCCGAAAAACTCAAGAAAGCCGGGTATAGACTTCACATTTTCCGCTATAGCCGGTATACCACCCGCAGCAATAACTCCTACAATCAAGACCGAACTCAAAGCGACAATCATAATTATTCCCTGCACAAAATCCGAAACGCTTTCTGCTAAAAAGCCTCCCAAAAATGTATATAAAATAACTATTATAGCTCCGATAATCATTACGATTTGATACTGTAATCCAAACAGCGTACTGAAAAGCTTGCCAAATGTCACGAAGCAGCTGCCGGCATAAACTGCAAAGAAAACAAGTATAAATAATGCTGAAATAGCTAATATGACCTTCTTTTTTTCCTTAAATCTATTGCTGATAAATTCCGGTATAGTAATCGCATTCCCAGCAACTGCAGAATAGCGACGCAGCCTCTTTGCCACAAGCAGCCAATTTATATAGGTACCAACCGCAAGGCCAATTGCCGTCCATATTGCAGAGCTGAGGCCTAGCCAATATGCAAGACCCGGTAGACCCATCAAAAGCCAGCCACTCATATCAGAGGCCTCGGCACTCATTGCCGCAACCCATGGACCCAACTTCCTGCCACCTATAAAGTAATTCTCCGAGTTTTCGTTGGCACGTTCCTTAAAATAAAACCCGATGACAACAACCACGACAAGATACAGTCCCATCGCAATAAGTATTTGTAACGAATCCCCACTCATACACATAACTCCTTTATCAGTTTTGCAGACATTATATCAGAAGAGACAAATTTAATAAAGCAAAATTAGTATATTTATTCATAAATCTGCATAAAGGTTCATTGCCATCTATATTGTATTTACATCACCCAAATGGTATTATTTGACCTGTAGGCAAATCAACAAAATTTCAGGTTCTGAAACCTGTTGTAAACACAAACCAATCTATTAAGCTCAATTGCGAAAGGATGTGCTGACACATGGACAAGTTTTCAATCGTTGATATTGGTGGGAACACAAGAGACATTCCCTATCTGGTCAGGGAGCTTCGCCAAAAAAACCTTATCGTCGCGACTGAGAAGGATGTGGGGAACGATACCGTTTATCTGACAAACAATCTGTTTGCCGTTAAAAAAGTTTTCGAGGACTATGATGGGCTTATGCTTGATGTTGTCAAGAATAAATAGCAGTTCATTTTTTCACTGCTATGGTATCAGCTCAAACTATTTCCAGGAAATTGTATCGGAGACCAAGAGATGTTAAGATAAAAAGGCGCCAAGATTAAAAGGTACTAAGGTCATAAGGTGCTTAGATCATAAGGTGTTAAGACCAATAGTTACCAAAATTATGGTATGTAGCGCCAAGCTCCTTATCTGTGATTTCCTGAGGTGGATGTATGAGATACAAAAGAAAAGAACACTTCAAGAGGATGCGACACAAAAAAGCTATAAACATATTCCTATATACACTGGTAATGCCTTCGATAGTTATCCTGCTGGGCTACCTTGTTGCCTGTGTAATAATTCTGCCCTACATGTCTAAGTGATTTGTTCAAGGTGCATAAAAAAAGCGAAAATATATCTGTAAAAGTCATTTATAAATGACATTTCATTAAGTGTACATTTTATTGTACAATAATATTAGCGTTAAGAGTTTTCCTCCTTTTTAATATTTTAAAAGCCGACTCAGTCTTAAGTCGGCTTTTTTAGTTATTTACTCAACTTTCCCACATCAGCTTTTAAGTAGTTTTTTTAGGCGCCGGTACCGACATGCCGAGGTGTGATATCACACCGCCGTCGGTAGCCTGCTGTGCAGGCAAGCGCCCAATACAGTGTGGGAAAGTTGAGTTGTTCATTTTTCTCTAATTACTTTATTTTGCAATCAAATCCTCAAACCTTGAAAATGGTTCGTCGAAAATAGCATGCGTATAAATTTCTCGCTTTTTGCCATCAATCAAAAATTGTACCTTTTCTACTCCTTCCAGCTGTGTCAATGTATTTACCACAGAACCGATTGCCATTCTCTCACTGGCAGTTCCTCCAGGACTATTATCAACAAATTCGGCCGAAAAATCTACTGTGCATAAACCCTTCTTCGTACTTGCAGACAATAACCTCGCACCTTCGGGAATAGCACTCCAAAGGCTGTCAGTCCCAGGCCCTTCGATCAGTTCGCGGATGACGGCGGCCTCGAGTGTTTCGCCCTCAAATATCGTTACATCTCTTTTCTCACCTACCAGGTACATTGCCTCTGAATCAGAAAAGAAAAGTGTGGCAGTCACCGTCTTCCCTGCCGTTGGAGTGCCGTCAGGATTGAGCTGCGCAGGCTCCATGTCTCCTAAAGGCATCCCGCTCGGCCCGATCATATCCTCCCCATCTATATGCAGCCGTACCTTTTCAACCCCCTCGATTTGTGTAAGCGTATTGACAACTGACAATCTATTTGTTATCTCCTCAAGACCATTTGCATGAAGAAACTCATTGGAGAAATCCACAATAGCAACCTTATCCTTTATTGAAATACCTAGAATCTGTGTGCCTTCAGGAATAGGTGTCCTTTGCCCCTGTGCCTTTGGTCCTTCAGCCAGTGCCAGAATAGAAGCCTTTAATATCTCTCCATCTGATACCAGTATGTCTCTGTCTTCCTTGATAAGCGCACTGTTATCTATGGTAGGGAAATACAGCGTGACATAGATTGCCATCTCTTCAGAAGAGCTTATTACTTCTGCGTCACCCGTATCCACAACCGATGTGCTCTCCTCGCTTGCATTATTTACCGCTTCGTCTTCTGTCATACCCTGCTCTGTCGTCAACTCAGATTTATTCTGCTGGGTACCCTCGGCAGCATCCTTATCATTAAGCAGACTGCATGCTGAGGACGAAAGCACTAGTACAAATAAAAGCGTAAACAGTACTATTCTTTTCATTTTAATCCTCCCCTTACTTAACCCCTAATATAGATTCATACACGGTTACGCTATATCTATGGTCATAATATGTTACATCGCAAATGACTCTATGAGAAAACTAACAAGCTCAGGTATAATGACGCAAGGTAAACCAAAAATGTTCCGCCTCATTCTACAGTGATATAGTCCTTTATTCTCTCAAAGCGGTTTTGCTTAATGCGCGGCACCTTCATGATATCCTCGATCCTTCTGAAGCCCTCATTCTTTTCCCTGAATGTAATAATATCCTTTGCCGTGGCCTCCCCGACGCCAGGAAGCGTATCCAGCTCAGCAATGTCTGCAGTATTTATGTTAACTAGTCTTGGCTTACTTTCCTCTTGCTCATTTCTGTTATCCTCATCACCATCTCCGATTACAATAGCACTATCACCGCTTTCTTTCACTACAATGGCATTTTCACCCTTTTTCGCATTATCCTTTTGCTCAGCCTCTTTGTTTGATTTTATGTAGAGCATTACATTCTCATTGAGCTTATACACCATATTGATATTGTCAGCATCAGCATCCTCTGTAAGCCCGCCGGCCAAAGCAACGGCATCATAAATCATTTGCCCTTTCTCAATAGTAACAATACCGGGAGATTTCACACAGCCAACAACGTAAACCTTTATCATTTCAGGCGGTAAAGGCGTTTCGGCAGCATTACCGCTATTGCTATCGGCATTCATACTATCGCTGCCGCCAATACTTACACCACTTCCAACTACACCCTGCACACCTTTGGTAGCAGCCGTTCCTGACCCATCTCCTTTCCGGGATGTGCCGGCTCCCCCAGAGGCCTCTTCCTTCCCACTGCCGCCAATTTTCGATAAATTCTCAATTCCGGTCTGGGCTTGTGTTCCATGCCTGGCTTCAATAATTATGCCGCTTCTATCTCTAAAAAAAATGTAACCAACAAGACATCCCAGCAATACCAAAGCGGAAATGCCAATCACTGCTGCCTCTGTTTTTATCTCTACCTCTTTACCAAAAAACCGTTTTTTCAAAGCGTCTCCTCCTCCTCCCATTTATGTATTATTCTCCCTTTTTATGGCATAATCCTTTTTATAATGAAAGCATTCTTATTCTTTTTAATTTTTTTTAACTTCTTCATAGGTTTATTTGTTATACTTAATTTGTATAAATTCTCTCCGGGAGGTCCAAATGAAAAGGCTGTCGATTTTTTTGCTAATACTGTTAATTTTTTTATCTAATATCAGTATTGTGTCTTCGCAGCAACCTTCTCTGGCCGCAGGCTCCTATATTCTAATCGACTCAGAGAGCGGAGCTGTACTGTGTGAAAAAAATTCGACTAACACACATTATCCTGCAAGTATGACAAAAATCATGACTGCAATTTTGGCCATTGAAATGGGCAATCCGGAGCAGATAATGACGGCCACCCAGTCAGCTATTGATGGCATTGGGGTAAACGGCAGCAATATTGGCATCATCCCCGGTGAGAAGATCAGCTTGGAGCACCTCCTGCAAGCCTTATTGATTACCTCAGCTAACGAAACGGCAAATATTATAGCAGAGCATCTCGGCGGAACCGAAGCTGAATTCATATCGCTTATGAATGAAAGAGCAAAGGAGCTTGGAGCTGTTGAGACACATTTTGCCAACGCCTGCGGCATTCATGATCCCATGCATTTTACTACAGCGTCAGACATGGCAAAATTCGCCCGGTATGCCATGACCCTTCCCGAATTCCGTGAAATCGTCAGTGCCCCAAGCTTTACAATGCCTGCCACAAATAAGCATCCCACCTGGCCGGTTATGCCAAATACCAATAAGTTAATGCTTTCAGACAAGAGCGATAAGTATAAAATAAACGGGATAAAGACCGGATACACAGGCCCGGCAGGCCACAATCTCGTTTCCTCAGCTATCAATAGCGAAGGTATGGAATTGATAGCTGTCGTCATGGCAGTTAAGAACGAAGGCGCCTCAGAGAACGTACAGCTTTACTCAAAGGAGCTTCTTGATTATGGCTTTAACAATTTTGAGAAGGTAAACCTGCTTGAAAAAGGCAAGGTCTATAGAAATGTCAAGGTCGAGAATACAGACGACATCTATGGGCTGGACCTCATTACAACAGCTGATTTGACCTGTGTGCTGCCGAAGGATAAGTCTCTACGAAACATAAAAGAGGTACAGCATATAAGCGATACGATCTATGCCCCTGTTAATAAAGGCGACATAATGGGTTATGTAGAGTTTTTCAAGAACGATATACCGATGGCCAAGGTAGAACTGGTCGCCGCCAGAACCCTTGAACACAAGCCAGAGCCGGAATCACTGAAATCTGTAGCTAAAAAGGCCTATGACAATATTTTTGTCAAGATAGGACTATTTGTGGTCGGATTTATCCTGCTCTTTATTCTGCTTAGATTCACACTTCGGCGTATTTCTCGCAAAATCAATTCAAACAGGCATTCCAGGTATTCCTGAATCTGCAAGTATCTTTGCAATTAATATCATTAGAAGAAACACAGACATCAATTCACTAGAAAATGATGATATGGAAATTGGCAGTCTTAATGAAAACGATTACTAAAAAGATTTTATCAGGAGTTATTAATAAGTATTATGATTAGTAATCCTACCTGACAAAATCAGGGCTTGTAAGGCAAACTCTGCTTACAAGCCCTGAATAAAATTGCATGACTTATTTCACAACTATATTCACCAGCCTGCCGGGAACTGCTATCACCTTAAGTACGCTCATGCCCTCCAGCAAAGACCTTACCTTCTCGTCTTGCATCACAGTCTCTTCAGTCTGGGCTTTATCCAATCCCGAAGGAAGCATTAGCTTCTCTCTTATCTTGCCGTTAATTTGTATAACAATTTCAACTTCGTCCCGTACAAGCGCATTTTTCTCCCATTTTGGCCATGACTGGTTGAATATGGAGTAGGACTTGCCCAACCTCTCCCACAGCTCCTCGGTCAGGTGCGGCGCAAAGGGAGCCAGCAGCTTGAGCATGTCAACTACCGTTTCAAGATATAGTGACTTGTTCTTCAAGCCTGAAGACTCATATTTATAAAGGGCGTTGACCAATTCCATTATCCTCGCTATAGATGTATTGAACTGGAATCTATCCGTATCTTCTGTGGCACCTTTAATAGCAAGGTTTCGAACGTAATTCAGTTCCTTCTCCTCGCTACCCATAGCAGTATCTGATTTGCAAGCAGTATCTCCGGATGAATTGCCCGCGGCGGCATCTGACCCACTGCAAAGCTCAGCGGCACCGGCAACAAGCCTCTCAACTCTGCCAACAAATCTTGAAATCGCCTTTATTCCATCGTCGCTCCAGGGGCCGCCTTCCGTATAGGCAAAGCCGAATGCAAGATACATCCTGAAAACATCGGAGCCGTTCTCCTTGATATAGTCATCCGGCGATACAGTATTGCCCTTTGACTTGCTCATTCTGTTGCCATCGGGCCCAAGAATCGTTCCCTGATGTATTAAGGACAAAAAGGGCTCATCAAAGTGGAGATATCCCATATCACGTAAGGCCTTGGTAAAAAATCTAGCATAAAGCAAATGCATTGCTGCGTGCTCAGCCCCGCCAACATATTTGTCAACGGGCAACAGCTTGTCTATCCATTCGGTATTGAATGCCTGCTCAGAATTCTTGTTGTCTGGATAGCGCAGGTAGTACCAGGACGAACATACAAAGGTATCAAGTGTATCCGGGTCCCTCTTGGCGGGCTTGCCGCACTTAGGGCAGCTTACATTATTAAACTCTTCGCATTTAGCCAGCGGAGACTTGCCATCAGGTTTAAACTCAACATTATAAGGTAATTCTACCGGTAAATCCTTTTCAGGCACAGGAACAGCACCACAATGCTCGCAATGAATCACAGGAATCGGAGTGCCCCAGTAACGCTGCCTGGAAACAAGCCAGTCTCTTAGTCTGAAATTAATCTTCATCTCTCCCCGACCCTGCTTGTTAAGCTTGCGGACAATCCCTTCGCGGGAATCGGCAGAGCCTATCCCTGAGAACTCGGCGCTGTCAATGAGAATGCCGTCCTCCACAAAAGGCAGTGTATCATCGATACCTTCCTCTCCTTTTATAACGCGTCTGATAGGAAGATTATACTTTTGCGCAAATTCGTAGTCCCTTTCATCATGAGCCGGAACAGCCATGACACAGCCGGTTCCATATCCCGCCAGCACATAGTCTGCGATCCATATAGGAACCCTTTCGCCGTTTACGGGATTGATGGCATAGGCTCCGGTAAAAACGCCGGTCTTTTCTCTGGTTGTAGAGAGGCGCTCTATTTCGGTCTGCATTTTTGAGAAGCTTCTGTATTGCTCCACACTAGCCTTATATTCATCAGTGGTAATACGGTCTACCAGCTCGTTTTCAGGTGCCAGTACAACATAGGTGACCCCATACAGAGTGTCTGCTCGCGTGGTAAATACCTTGAAAGAAAAGTCTCCGTCGGCGCCTTCAAAAACGATCTCGGCTCCTTCCGATCGGCCTATCCAGTTTTGTTGAATCTTCTTAGTCTTCTCCGGCCAATCCAGCTTAGGCAGACAATCCAAGAGCTCCTGGGCATATTCGGTTATCTTATAAAACCATTGTGTCAGATCCTTCTTCGTCACTTCGCTACTGCATCTTTCGCAGCTTCCATCTATAACCTGCTCATTAGCCAAAACAGTCTTACAGCTTGGGCACCAGTTCACAGGCGCTTTTTTTCTGTAAGCAAGGCCATGCTCATACAGCTTCAGGAAAATCCACTGGTTCCATTTGTAGTATTCAGGGTCGCAGGTAATAACCTCGTAATCCCAATCATATGTTGCACCCATCTTCTTGAGCTGCACTTCCATTGTCTCAATGTTTTTATATGTAGAATCCTTAGGATGTATACCCGTCTTGATTGCATAGTTTTCAGCCGGTAGTCCAAATGAATCAAAGCCCTGTGGATGGAATACATTAAAGCCCTGCATTCTTTTAAGTCTCGCCCATGAATCGGTCAATGCATAGTTATACCAGTGCCCAAGATGGAGGTTAGCCCCTGAAGGGTATGAAAACATCTCAAGGCAATATAGCTTTTTATCTACATTGGCAGGGTCGAACTTATATAAGCCTGTTTCCTCCCATATTTTTTGCCATTTCTCATCTGTCTTTGTTGAATAAGCCAATCTAAGCAGCTCCTTTCATGTCTATATCCTATTGTATATCATCAGGCGTCAAAAATCGTCCGTCCGCCCAAAGCCTCTCAAGATTGTAGAAGCTTCTGTCCTCTTCGTGGAATATGTGAACTACCACTTCACCAAAGTCCAGCAATATCCATCTGGCACTTTCATATCCTTCCCTGTGAATCAAGTTGTAACCGGCCTCAGCCATTTTATCGTCCAGCTCGTCTGCAATGGTTTTGTTATGGATTGTTGATGTGCCGCTACATATAATAAAATAGTCTGCAAGTGTTGATACGTGTGATATATCAATAATTTCTATGTTTCTGGCTTTTTTATCCTCCATAATCTCATTGGCTTTTTCTGCAATTTTCTTTATATCCAAAACAGTCCTCCTAATATATTATCATTTTGTTGGATTGATTAAATATTATACCATAATTTATTATGGTATAATTGTGCATGTGCATTTTCGTACCAGCGAAAAACTTGCACGCACCTAAATTCCGCCGGAGGCGTATAATAGCCTCACATATAGGCGACGTGAGGTTCGTGAGGTTATTATACCACTAATGTGCTTGCTTTGTGAACACAAACCAATCATTCTTTTTTCTATCAGTACCGTTAGCTCCATTTATAAATAGATTAAGCCTGGCGAAATCTATTAACAAACAGCGCTACCGGCACTGGAATAATTACTAATCATTCTTCCCCTTTCGGAACATTTCGTATATGCTCATGGCCAGCAAAAAAAAGCCGAAAAGCCTTTTTAACTCTCCTCCCGCCAGCCTCATTGCCAGCCATGAACCCACAAAGGAGCCGCACATCCCAAAAGCAATTATGGGAACTGCCATTTTAAAATCAATATGCTTGTTCTTAATATGAATAATCAGTGCAACTACTGCCGTCGGTATAAAAAAGAGCAGATTGACGCTTTGAGCAGTATGCTGCTGCGGGTTTATAGTCAGCACCAATGCCGGGATCAGTATCGTGCCTCCACCCATTCCCATACCGCTGACGATGCCTGCTCCCAGTCCAATTAGCAGCAGAATAATTGTTTCTGAACCAAGCAAGCCGAGTTCTCCTTTCACACACTGCTAAGTAAAAATCCTATATAGCGAAAATCGACTTAAGCCGGATATGCAGCAAATGTATTATCGCGGTTTAATCCTAGAGTATCATCCTTATTCCTGCTGCCGCCATAAATATGGCAAAAATCTTCCTTAGCAGCCTGCCTGGGCATTTATTCAATAGCCTTGCTCCAATATAGCCGCCCGCCATGCCGCCCGCCGTAACCCATGATGTCAGTCCCCAGTCAGCGTATCCCTTCGATATATAAAAAAGGGAGCTGACAACAGTTAATGGCAGTATTACAGATATGGCTGTTGCGTGAGCCTTGTGCTCCTCCGCCCCAAGAAAATGAACCATTGCAGGCACTGCTATCGTTCCGCCACCTGAGCCGAAAAGCCCGTTTGCTATACCTGTGATTGTACCGATTAGCGCATACTTCAAGTATTTGTTAATTGGTTTACTGATTTTCTCCATATATGTCCCTCCTACTGCCACATTTATGCTCTGTGGACTTCTGTTAAACTATCCCATATCATATTGTTCATATATCAGGCATAAATATGCAATTATAATGAAAATTGATTAAAGAATAATGAAAAAAACTAGAATGCAGAAAACAAATGCAATACAAATGAAGTATAATGTGATAGAATTTTAACGCAGAATACTTTGTGAAGTACCTGAAGGAGGTATATAAATGAAAAGGAAAGTTCCGGCTTTTCTCCTGCTTATAGCAACTCTGCTTTCGGCTCTTTCACTTGGGCATATCGCGCTTGCTGATGACAGATATTATACAATCAACGATTATACTATCAATGTTGATGTCCAAGCTGACGGCTCCGCCCAAATTGAAGAAAGAATCACCTACAGGTTCAGCGGGAGCTTTAACGGAGTATTACGCGATGTAGATTATATGCTGACAGACGGCATGGAAGATATAAAGGTTCTAGTTGCTGAAGGCGACTCTGAAAGAGAGCTGAGGCTCAACTCCCAGAGGAACCTGGATGACAACGCCGGCTCAGGCACCTACAATGTTGTAAATGACGATGAAATCGCTCAGTTCAAGGTTTTCGAGGCTTCAAAGAACGAACAGAAAACCTTCATTTACAGGTACATATTCAAAAATGTAGTTACAAAGTATAATGATGTGGCTGAATTCAACAGAAAAATAGTTGATTCCAGTTGGGACGTTGCTCTAAACAATATCGCCATAAATATCAGGCTGCCGGAGGGAGCACAAAAAGAGGATCTCAAGGTTTTCGGCCATGGTTCACTTCTTGGAGTGTCAGAAATAATTGACGGACGCAATGTAAGGTTTTCTGTGGATCGCGTCTCTCCGGGAGATATGGTCGAGACTCTGGTTATATTTCCTACGCAGCTTGTGCCTCAATCGAAAAGGGTGATAGCAGAGGATGCTCTACCGCGGATCATGGCCAATGAGAAGAAGTTGGCCGAAGAGGCGAATAAACAA
This sequence comes from Clostridiaceae bacterium, assembly GCA_012730015.1. GTDB lineage: Bacteria > Bacillota > Clostridia > Acetivibrionales > DTU013 > JAAYBT01. The sequence goes on along the minus strand of JAAYBT010000020.1, from coordinate 9,268 downwards.
AGAGAAGAAGCTCGAAGGCAGGCAGAAGAATATGATCGCCGCCAGGCAGCAGAAAGATCCAGGAGAGCTGCTTTGCAGCGTATTGGTAATGTTGTGGGGATAATTCTTATTCTCTCGTGGTTTCCACTGATTATCTTCCTGTATATCAAGTTCGATAAGGAACCGAAAGCGACATTCCAAGGTAAGTATTACAGAGAATTACCAGGTGAATACACTCCTGCCGAGATGTCTGTACTTTTATCTATGGGACATGTTGCAACACGGGATATCACTGCAACTCTGATGGATCTGGTAAGAAAGGAGCAGCTTCTTCTTACTACAAAAACCTACACAAAAAGAGGATTGTTTAGTAGCAAAGAGGTAGAGGATTACGCCGTATCGATTAATCCACAGGCACCGGCTATAGCTCTTAAGAGCCATGAATCCTTTCTCATTAGATGGTTCATTCATACTGTCGGCAATGGCAATTACGTAATACTGGATGAGATCTCTGATTACGCTAAAACCACATCAGGAGCACGGAGATTCTCCAGCGACTATGAACGTTGGAGGAAGTTAGCAACCGATGAGGCTGCAGAAAACAATTTTTTTGACAAATCGAGCAAGAAAGGACAAATTACAGGGCTAGTCACTTCCTTTGCCTGCTTCGGTCTTGGTATGGCATTGTCAAGTATGCTTAGCGGAACCGGCTTTATTCTGATTATACAGGCCATTATACTGTTTATCTTTTCAGTAAGGCTCAACAAGCGTACAGCTTACGGCAATGAGCAATATGTCATGTGGCAGGCCTTTAAGAATTTTCTTAAGGAATTCAGCCATATGGATAAAGCTGAAATACCTTCAATCGTCATTTGGGAGCACTACCTGGTCTACGCCATTTCACTCGGAGTGGCAAAAGAGGTTATAAGGCAGCTGCCATTGGTATTCACCGATGCAGATATGCAGAATACTCATTTGACTTATATGTATGGTTATAGATACAATAATTTTGCATCCTTTACCGACACATTTGACAGAACCATTCATTCTGTGGACGACGCCATCAGCCGCGCTAGGGCCGTGGCTGCTTCTACCAACTCCTCTTCCTCAGGAGGAGGCGGAGGCTTTAGTGGAGGCAGCTCAGGAGGCGGCGGAGGCCGTGGAGGCGGTGGTGCATTTTAAGCGTTGCCACATGCTAGGCAGTAACACGTACTAACAGGAGCCTTTTGCCCAATAGACAAATAAGCAGTAAAAAGATTTCTAAACACTGCCGCAGATAACGGCAGATATAATAAGGAGGATTAATATGACAAAATTCTTAGTATTTTTAGCCCTGATTGCGGCGGCAATCGTCATCTATGCAATTTCTGCTTACAATGGACTTGTCAACAAGCGTAACAAGGTAGCAAATTCATGGAGTCAAATAGAGGTTCAGCTCAAAAGGAGATTTGATCTGATTCCCAATCTTCTGGAAACCGTAAAAGGCTATGCAGCCCATGAAAGGCAGACCTTTGAAGCTGTCATGCAGGCAAGAAACAGCTATATGTCTGCAGGCTCGCATCAGGATGTAATGAAGGCCAATGGCGAGCTGTCCCAGGGCTTGAGCCGCTTGTTTGCTGTATCGGAGGCATATCCTGAGCTTAAGGCTAACGCTAATTTTCAGGAGCTCCAGCGGGAGCTTTCGAAAACCGAGGACAAGATTACCTTTGCCCGTCAGTTCTATAATGATGTCACAATGGACTACAACAATGCTGTGCAGATGTTCCCTACCAGCTTTTTTGCCAATCGTTTCAACTTTGTAGAAGAACCGTTTTTCACCATTGATGAGAAGGAAGCTGAGAATCCACAAATAAAGTTCTGATTTAATTAGATTAGCTTTCCTTCGCTGGGCATTTTGCGATGTGGCAGATTTTGAGTCCCGAGTTCCTTTTTGGAGCATCTGATTATCCATGGGCATAATATGCCTAACGATACGATGCTCGGCTCGCTTGACCTTTATAAGTCTGCTGACTTCCGGAAGAAAAATCCTGTCCTCCGATTCGACACCCTGTATGCTGAGCAGGAGTTTCAGATGCTATTCTCTTACACTCTAAATTTCAGGGATTAAGTATTAAGACAGATAAGGCAGTAAGATAAGGGACAGTTCTTTGTCGAAAGACAGGGGACTGCCCATTAAGACAGGGGACGGTTCTCTGTCGTAAGACAAGTGACCGCCCCATGTCACAGGCAACTATTCATAAGTGGTTTACTCAAATTCGATGGCAAGGCAATTGGTATATTTCGTAGGCAACTGCTGCGGGAGCTTTACTGTAAGTATCCCATAGGACTGAGTAAATGGAAGCTTTTCACCGCCGAGCAGCCTTACAGACACTGCCTTATCCTGCTCACCAAGGCTCTTAATCACTGCAACCCTCTTTTCGGAAGCTTTCAACATAAATGCATACAGATTCTTTCCCTTAGTAGTAAATCGGAAATCTGAGCTGTTCCACTGGGTCTCAACTTCTTTAAAACCCTCAATCAGCACCTTGGTATCACCTTCGCCAAACACCCTCCATGGACGAGTGCCATAAACACCTTCGCTGCATACCCTGAACCACGATGCAAGCTCCTCAAGTATATACACCGTTTCATCATCAATCGATCCATCAGGTCTCTGAAGAATATTCAGAAGCATTGTCCCATTCTTTGAAATGATATCAATAAGCATTTCAACAATGTGTCCGGGTTTTTTGAAGGTCTGTTTGGCGTCATAGAACCAATTACCTATACATGTATCTGTCTGCCAAGCATTAGGTTGTATGCCCGGCAGCTGGCTCTTTTCAATGTCTAGCACACCAATACGGTGAATTTCGCTTCGCCTATCCTTCTGGGTGTACACGGCATGGTTCTCACCATGCTTCTTAACCGATGTATTGTATAGGTAGGCAACAGCATCCAGACCTTTTTGGAATGCTGGCTCCTCTACTTCAGTGATATCTTGCAGACCAAATGGAAGAGGGCCGTCTGTGTAAAGCAAATCCGGCTGATAAAGATCGATGACTTCCTTCATTACTCCCAGCCAGTATTCCTGGAATCTCTTGTTTGATGTGTACCAAGGGTAAAAGTCGGAGCCGTCCCTATCATCAGTAACGTGTTCCATGTTTTCGAAGTAAAAATCCTTATACTCAGGATCACTTCCATCGTATGGTACACCTGCGTAGGGGCCATATGTATCGCACCATTTATTTACCTTCCACCAGGAAAAGCTTGCACCCAAATGCTCTGTCAGTCCGAAGGGAAGTCCGAATTTATCTGCCGCAGCTTTCCACATGCCGCATATGTCTTTTTTAGGACCCATTTGAGCCGAATTAAAGCTATTGAATCGTGATGGAAAGTTGAAAAAATGATCATGGTGCATTGCCTGAGCGACAAAGTATTTAGCGCCTGCCTTCACATACATCTCCATCAATTCATCCGGGTTAAACTTCTCAGCCTTCCATAGGGCACAAATATCCTTATACCCAAATTTGGATGGGTGTCCATAATGTCTCAGATGATATTGATACTGAGGCGTTCCTTGAATATACATATTCCTTGCATACCAGTCCCCACACATTGGTACGCTTTGAGGCCCCCAATGACTCCATATTCCGAATTTCGCATCCCTAAACCATTCGGGACATTCAAACTGCAATAAGGAATCAAAGCTCGAAGAAAAAGTCTGCTTGTTCTCCATTATTTACCTCCCCTAATTTCACAAGATTGTATTATCATATTTGACATGACGTTTGGTGTGAAACTATTCAGCATTCTAATTATAGCAATTAGAATGCATAATTGGGATAAACTAAGCAGACTTTTTATTATAAAAAATCAACTGTTTAACAGACACAGGGGACGGTTCACTAAGGCAAGGGACGGATCTCTTTCACAAAGCCGCAAAAAATACAGCAGACAGGAAAAGACAAGATAAGACAGGGGACGGTCCCCTGTCACATTAATAGCAGATAAATGATGATATCCTATTCAGGTCTAAGCCAAAGTAGACCCAGTTAAAACCCGTCCATCTCCAGCCTGCCACAGACTGTCTCCCGATAAATATCAGCCATGCCCAGAACTGCTGCCTGTTATCCAGCCACAGATATACGAATCTAAATCTGCAAGGCCTTATAGCGCCAGGATCAACAGCCAATACACCTATTGACTGCTGTGCTGCTGCCTGAGATGGTATAAATGATGGCGGAGGTCCTGATGGAGGTCCTCCCCCGACACCCGGTCCTTGCCCCGGAAAGCCCGGTCCCTGTCCCGGGAAGCCTGGTCCCTGCCCCGGAAAGCCCGGTCCTTGCCCCGGAAAGCCCGGTCCCTGCCCCGGAAAGAAGGGCGGCAGAAATTGAGTGCCCTGAAACGGGCCGAAGAAAGGTAGCTGTTGGCGTACATAATAATCCTGCATGCTATACTCACCCCTTTGAAAGTCTGATATAGCCTATGCAGTGCTAGTTAAAAAGGTTACATAAGAAGTAGACATGTATCAGGGGGGACATCTCAACCGATTCATAACAAGCTGGAAAAGGGGACAATAAACATGTCCCCTTCTGGCTCTCCTATTTGTCGCCGCCGTCCTACACTCTGAATGTAAGCGCACTATCCTCCATATCCACAACGATGCGGCTGCCATCTGTGGCAAGACCCTTGATAATGAGTTTGCCCAGCTGAGTTTCAATCTCTTTTTGCAGGAAACGCTTCACCGGCCTCGCCCCGTATTCAGGCGTATAAGCCTTGTCAGCAATAAATTCCTTGGCCTCATCGGTAACCACTAAGGTAATATGTCTGTCATCGAGTCTCCTTTGTATATCCTCCAGAGAAAGGTCAATTATCTTGACAAGCTCTTCTTTACGGAGAGGCTTAAAGAGTACTATTTCATCTATTCGATTCAAAAACTCCGGCCTGAAGCTGCGCCTCAGCTCTCCCATGACGGTTTCCCTGAGCTCTTCGCTGTCCCTATTGCCTGTCCTGATTCCTTCGAGAATTAGATGGCTTGCTAGATTTGATGTCATAATAACGACTGTATCCTTGAAGTTCACAGTTCTCCCCTGACTGTCAGTGAGCCTGCCATCATCCAATAGCTGCAAAAGCACGTTGAAAACCTCAGGATGGGCCTTCTCAATCTCGTCGAAGAGTATTACGCAATAGGGCTTTCTCCTGACAGCCTCGGTTAACTGGCCTCCCTCCTCATACCCCACATAACCGGGCGGCGCACCAATCAGTCTTGCTACCGTATGCTTCTCCTGGTACTCCGACATGTCTATTCGCACCATATTCTCTTCACTGTCAAACAGGGCTGACGATAGTGCCTTCGCCAGCTCAGTCTTTCCTACTCCTGTGGGTCCCAGGAATATGAATGAGCCTATGGGCTTAGCAGGGTCCTTAAGCCCCGAGCGTGCCCGCAGCACAGCATCAGACACCGCCTTTACCGCCTCATCCTGGCCTATTACCCGTTCGTGCAGCGTTTCCTCCAGATGCAGAAGCTTATCTCGCTCAGCCTCAACAAGTCTGGTGACCGGTATGCCCGTCCATTTGGAAACAATCTCAGCAATTTCCTCCTCGGTTACTTCTTCCTTTAGAAGCCTCTTCTCGTCTGCGCTTGAAAGCCTTGCCTTCTCCTCATGCAGCTGTTTCTCCAACTCCGGCAGCTGCCCATGCTTGAGCACTGCCAGCTCATTTAAATCGTACCTTCTCTCTGCTTCCTCAATGCTGCGCTTTGTCTGCTCGATTTGCTGCTTGAGCTCCTTCTCTCTGGACAAATTGCTCTTTTCGCTCTCCCACTGGGCATTCATGAGATCCGCCTGCTCCTTAAGTCCCACAATTTCCTTCTCTAGCACCGCAAGCCTATCTTTTGAATTGCGGTCTGTCTCTTTTAGCAGCGTCTGCTTTTCAATCTCCAGCTGCATAACCCTTCTGCTAATCTCGTCCAGCTCGGCAGGCATGCTGTCAATTTCCGTTCTAATCATGGCCGCCGCCTCATCCATCAAGTCTATGGCCTTATCGGGCAGAAAGCGGTCGCTTATATACCTGTTTGACAAAACCGCACAGGAAATGATCGCATTATCTGTAATTCTCACCCCATGATGTATCTCAAATTTCTCCTTCAGGCCCCTGAGAATAGAAATCGTATCCTCAACATCCGGCGGCTCGACTAGGACAGGCTGAAACCTTCTCTCCAAGGCAGCGTCCTTTTCTATATGCTTTGTGTATTCATCAAGAGTAGTTGCTCCGATACAGTGAATCTCGCCCCTGGCCAGCATTGGCTTGAGTATGTTTCCTGCATCCATGGACCCTTCTGCCTTTCCGGCGCCAACAATATTGTGAAGCTCATCAATAAATAGGATAATCCTGCCATCTGATTTCTGCACTTCATTAAGAACAGCCTTAAGCCTTTCTTCGAACTCGCCTCGGTACTTGGCTCCTGCGATCAGCGAGCCCATATCCAGGGCAAATATCGTTCTATCCTTAAGCCCTTCGGGAACATCACCCTTCAGTATCCTCTGAGCCAGCCCTTCAACAACGGCTGTCTTACCCACACCGGGCTCTCCTATCAAAACCGGGTTGTTTTTCGTCCTTCTTGATAGAATCCTTATAATACGCCTAATCTCAGAATCCCTTCCGATTACAGGATCTAGTTTTCCCTTTCTGGCCAAATCAACCAGGTCATTCCCGAACCTGGCCAGTGCCTCATATGTTTCCTCCGGGTTTTTGGAGGTAATACGCTGGTTGCTCCTGACCTTTCCCAATGCGGACAAGAAGCTTTCGCGATTGATGCCATGTCTTTTGAAAATGCCTTCGGAAGGGGTGTTTCTTTCCCTGAGCAAAGCCAGATACAAATGCTCTGCGCCGACGTATTCGTCTTTGAACTTCTTTGCTTCATCACCTGAATGAAGCAATATTTCGTTCAAACGTCTTGTTGCGTAAAGACTCGATGCAGCGGTACCGTACACCTCAGGTTGCTTATCCAACTCCTTTTTAACATCATCTATTAGTAGCTCAATATTGACTCCCATAAAGCTAATCAGCCTTGGTATAAGGCCTTCCTCCTGGGTCAACAGGGCCATATGAAGATGCTCTCCATCTACCTGTTGATGCTTCATTCGCAACGCAATTTCCTGGGCATTGCCCAGCGCCTCCTGGGCTCTATCCGTAAATTTATCCATATCCATTTAACTCAACTCCTTCCTACTGTGATATACTCTTGAGCTGTTCATACAGATCCAGCTGAGCTTTGCTTAGCTTCTCCGGGTTTACAATCTTCACTCGCAGGAACAAGTCTCCCCGGCTGCCTTTCCTATCTCTATAGCCCTTGCCGGCCACCCTGATTTTGTTGCCTGACTGTATGCCTGCAGGGACCTTAACTGAAATCTTGTCATCCAACGTCTGAAATGGCTTCTCCGCCCCCAGTGCAGCCTCCCATGGATATAATACAATCTGTGCTTCTATATTCAGGCCGTTTAGCTCAAAAGCATTATTATGTGTAAAATCAACCTTCAAGTAGAGATCACCGTTACTGCCTCCGTTGATCCCGGGACCGCCCTGCCCCGAAAGCTTTATTTTTTCTCCGGGCTTTATTCCTGCGGGTATTTTCAAGGAAATGGTTCTTTCACCTGAGCTCGTCCTGAGGCTAATCCTTCTCTCTCCCCCCGAAAAGCCTTCATTAGGGGTTATTGTTAAGACTGCCTCGCTATCCTCGCCCTTCATCCGGCTAGAGCGAGTAAATCTGCTTCCTCCGCCACGCCTTTGTCCGAAAATGTCGCCACCGCCAAAGGAATCGAAAGGACTATCGCCGCCAAAAAACATGTTGAAGAAATCGCTGAAATCGTTGCTGCTGCCCTGTCGATACTCATAACGCACATTGTTTCCGAATCCATATGCCGAGGGATCAAAGTCAGCACCATTGTGAAACTGGCCCTGTGCGCCGAACTGATCATACTTCTTCCTTTTCTCCTCGTCGCCAAGCACCTCATATGCCTCGTTTGCTTCCTTAAACTTATCCTCCGAAGCCTTATCTCCAGGATGAGCATCCGGATGATACTTTTTAGCCATTTTCCTGTATGCCTTTTTTATTTCTTGCTGGGATGCCTTCTTATCCACCCCCAGCACTTGATAATAGTCCCTAAACTTCATACAATCACCTCCCCGGCATAGCATTTCGAATCGATTTGCATATAGTCTTTGAAATGCAAATTATCATGCTCTAAATCTACCTCATCAAATGTATGTTATGTACAAATAGCTTCTGCATTAACAATATAAATCCTTAATACTTATAGTGTAACCACGTCAAGAATAGCTGACTTTGACTTTCCTTGACCTATGTATTATTATACACCCTTTCAAAAGAAAATCAAGAGAGTTTTTCAAATGTGCAAAAACTCAAGTTTTGGGCAGAGAATTCTTTGATTTTCAGTTGTTGGACTCAATAACTTGATTAAATCCTGGATTATGTAACCTAATTACGCAATAAATTCCATTCTAGTATAAATAATTGCCCTAAAGTATGGTTTTTTGCTCATCGTAAGGCTATGCTTTATTTTTTCTATTCTGCCAGACATCGCGAATTGCTTCTACATAATCGGGTACCTAAGTAGCCCTTGGGCTACTTAGCCGGTGGAATGAACAGCTTCTGTCCAACAGTGATTTTATTGGGGTCGGTTATTTTGTTTGCTTCCATTATGAGAGTGTATTTGCTTTCATCGCCATAATACTTCTTGGCAAGCACCATCAGCATGTCACCGGACTTAACGGTGTAATATACGCCCTCTTCCCCGACTTGAAATGCATCGGTTGTAGACGGATTCACAATATCCGCGGTACCATCATCTGTTCCATCACCTGCTCCATCGGCTATGGGATCCGCTGTGTCGAGATCATCCTCGGGCAAATCATCATTCGTTGTCTCATCAACTGTTCCCGATGGAATTGTTGTGTTATCGGTTCCTTCGGGCTCAAGTGTATTCTCCTGCTCCGTTGATGCACCCTGTTCTCCTCTCGCACTAAATAACTGCCACATCTTATATGCGCCGAACAAAACTGCCGTGCCTAAAAATACAAGCACAACTATAGAGATGATTCTGCTTACATCTATGGAGCTCTTCGCCCTCGATGCGCTTGCCCGCACCTGTTTGGAAGGGATCCTACTTGTTGCTGAACGATATTGCGTCGTACGAGGTCCAGGCACGACATTCTGCCTCTCTCCTGCGCTTTCCACTTTAATGACTAAAGCAGTAGCATTATCTTGAGCATCATTCTTAATGGCCTCTTC
>JAAYBT010000174.1 GCA_012730015.1 Clostridiaceae bacterium | reverse complement strand
TCAGCCATCGGTCGCAAAAAGCCTCACATATAGCAATATGCTGCGTTTTTTGCGCCTCAGCTTCCTGGCATTCCTTGCTTCTAACGCCCGAAAATAAGGCTGATAAGCTCGAAAATGGATAGAGATGAGATAGTAAAAGGAGGAGATATTATGGTAAAGGTTACACTTAAGGATGGAAGTGTCAAGGAGTATTCAAAGGGAACAACGGTAATGCAGGTGGCAGAAAGCATCAGCGCAGGTCTTGCGAGAGTGGCATTAGCGGCGGAGGTTGATGGTGAGGTTACTGATCTTTCAACCGTCTTGGATAAGGATAGCAGCTTGAACTTGCTTACCTTTGATAGCGAAGGTGGTAAGCATGCTTTCAGACATACAGCATCCCACATCATGGCTCAGGCGGTAAAAAGGCTTTACCCCAAGGCCAAGCTGGCTATTGGTCCGGCTATCGAGAACGGCTTCTATTACGACTTTGAAATGGAGGAGCCATTTACACCGGAGGATCTGGAGAAAATTGAAGCGGAAATGGGCAAAATAATTAAAGAGGATCTTGAACTTGAGCATTTTACCCTGCCCCGTGAAGATGCTGTTAAATACATGGAAGAGATGGGCGAGCCATATAAGGTCGAATTGATAAGGGATCTGCCGGAGGATGCAATCATATCCTTCTACAAGCAGGGAGACTTTACGGATCTGTGCGCAGGCCCTCACATACCTTCTACCGGGAAGGTAAAGGCATACAAGCTTACCTCCATAGCGGGAGCATACTGGAGAGGAAATGAAAAGAATAAAATGCTTCAAAGAATTTATGGCACCGCATTTATGAAGAAAAGCGATTTGGATGAGTATATTTTCCGGATTGAGGAAGCCAAAAAGCGTGACCATAGAAAGCTGGGAAAGGAACTGGATCTGTTTGATATTTTGGAGGAAGGACCGGGATTTCCCTTCTTTATGCCTAAGGGAATGATTCTGCGCAACGAACTTGAGAATTTCTGGAGGGAAGAGCACAGGAAATGCGGCTATCAGGAAATAAAGACCCCCATAATATTAAACAAGGATTTGTGGCTGCGTTCGGGACACTGGGATCATTACAAGGATAACATGTATTCGGTTGAAATAGATGAGTCGGATTTTGCTATAAAACCAATGAACTGCCCGGGAGGCATGCTTGTATTCAAACGTAAGCTGCATTCTTACAGGGATTTGCCCCAGCGGATGGGAGAGCTTGGCCTGGTTCACAGACATGAGCTGTCAGGCGCCTTGCATGGATTGATGAGGGTCAGATGCTTCACGCAGGATGATGCCCATATATTCATGACTCCAGATCAGATTCAGGATGAAGTGCTTGGAGTTATCAACCTGATCGACGACTTCTACAGGGTTTTCGGCTTCAAGTACCATGTTGAGCTATCTACGAGGCCGGAGGATTCCATGGGAAGTGATGAGCAGTGGGAGACTTCGACCAAGGCTCTCATGGGCGCACTGGACTATAAGAAAATCAACTATAGAATCAATGAAGGCGATGGCGCATTCTACGGACCAAAGATTGATTTCCATCTGGAGGATACTCTCGGACGTACCTGGCAATGTGGTACAATACAATTAGACATGCAGATGCCCGAGAGATTTGACCTTAATTATGTGGGCCCGGATGGTGAAAAGCACAGGCCGGTCATGATTCACAGGGTTGTATTCGGCAGCATTGAACGCTTCATTGCAATTCTTACGGAGCACTTTGCGGGTGCTTTCCCTGTATGGATATCGCCTGTGCAGGCAAAGGTTCTGGGAATTGTGGAGAAGCACAATCCATATGTACTTGAGGTTCAGAAAAGGCTTGAAGCGCTGGGCATCAGGACAGAG
>JAAYBT010000173.1 GCA_012730015.1 Clostridiaceae bacterium | reverse complement strand
TGGTTGAAGTAGCAATGTTTGCAGACATACTAACTATCCGGGAAGCCTTTGCGTTTAACCAGCTTGTGAAGTCTAAGGATGATTTCTATCTGACAAGCTGTTGCTGCCCGGTCTGGTTTAACCTAACCAAAAAGGGATATGCGCAAATGTACACCCACATGTCCCCCTCCGTCTCTCCAATGATTGCTTCGGGAAGGTTTTTAAAGGATATGTATAAGGACGCCAGGGTTGTTTTTATTGCGCCCTGTATTGCAAAAAAGCATGAGATTAATGAGCCGGAATTAAGAGGCGCCATTGACTTTGTCCTGAATTTCAGGGAGCTGGCAGAGGTTTTCAATGCTCTTGGCATCAATCCGGTTGAGCTTCCCGCAGACGAGAAGGATCAGGCTTCCCTGGGTGGGCGTCTGTATGCAAAGTCCGGGGGCGTTAGCTTCTCAGTAAAAACCGTCGTTAATCGGCTTGAGCCAAAAAGAGTCATCAAGCTCAAATCCAAGCGGGTTGATGGTGTAAAAAGCTGCAAGCAGATACTTGATGAGCTATCGGCCGGCAATGACATCGGGGCAAACTTCATAGAAGGCATGGGCTGTGTCGGCGGTTGCGTAGGCGGTCCAAGGACGAATATTGACATGGAAAAGGCCACCAAAATGGTGAACGAATTCGGTGAGGACTCGCTTATAATGACCCCCTTCGATAACATGAATGTTATGAAAATGCTGAAGCAATTCGGCATTAGCTCCATAGAGGAGATAATGCAGAATAAGAATGTCCTAAAGCTACTAATAAGACAGTAGAGATCTGTCAGATAACGATTCCCTTTAGTACCATGATTTTACCTGCTATCCACTTTTCTTATGCGAACTGCCATATATTCCTTTCCCGGCATATCAATTCTAAATTTACCCTTATATGTGCCCAGCTCATCGATCTTCATGTCCCAGGTGTCTATTAATTCAACCCTGTACTCGTTTGTATCATCAAAATAATATTTGCGGAAGGATGGCCTGTTGAAGCCATAATAATATAGATAATAGCCTGAACCGCCGGTTGCAGCTACTTCATCCCAGCTCGCCTGTATAGGCTGAAGACCCCCACAGGGTGTTTCCTCTAAAATACTCTGTAAAAACTTAAGTCTTTCAGGGCTTTCTCCATGAAGAACCCCTCCATGGGACCACCACAGGTACTTATCCTCTGCCAGATAGGTCTCGCCATGCCCTGCATATCCGCCCCTGCAGGTAGCCTCCCAGAATCGTCTTACCAGCTCCCTGCCGCTTATATTCCCCCAGCCGTGTTCAATGTTCCCCTCATATGCGATTTCGTCCAGCACCACAGGCTTTTTATACCGTTCTCTCCATTCATCCACACATTCAGCCGTCTTGTACACGTCCTGTCGCTGGATACTGCAATGAGTAATCCATGGACGGGAATAATCATAAAAGGGCCTGCAATTGTGAATGGATCTCAGGCGATTATATACATCCTTTTCGCATATTATAGCCGCATATCTTTCCCAATCGGACAAGTCCTTTTTAGTCATCACATCGTATTCATTGGCAAGAGACCACCAGACATTTCTAAATGCCGAGAATCTGGCTATCACGTATTTCCAATACAAATCATCCCATTTCGCATCCATCTGACTAAAGCCCCATCGATCATATGGATGCATAATAATCAGATCCGCTTGAATACCCAGAAGCATCAGCTCCTTAATCCTTTGCTCAAAGAGCTGAAAGTGACGGGGGTTAAATCGGCTGAAATCCCATTCATTCCCGGGCGCATTGCCGTTGAATTCCATAAAGTTTTCACTGGTCAGCTTGGAGCTGTCACAGGGAACACCCTGATATGGGTAGGTAATTGGTTCGCTTAGATTATAGTCATAGTGCTTGGGAAAAACACAAAAGCGTATCTTATTAAAAGCACTGCCCTTAAGGGTCTCCAGTGTTTTTTCCTGCTGCTCTGCCGGTTGATGAGTCCATGCATAGCATGTGGTTCCGATAGAATAATATGGGCTGCCATCCTCGTATGAAAAATGATAGGTGTTTGCAACCCTGACAGGTCCATGGTTATTGCCGGTCGGAGCTACACATTCAAATGAACCCTTATAGGATTCCGAGGAAAAGCTTCCACTGATCTCAAATGTGTAGCTGCCCCTAAAAGAGGGCATGAATCTTATTTTATAAAGGCCTTCTCCGTCATAAAAGCCTTCCACCTGCTTTGTTTCGTTTTTATGGGTAAATACTCCTGTGATATCGTAGTCTACAAAGGGGTTTCCCTCTGTTCTGCCATGAACAGCTGCCTCAAAGACATCCCACCTTTCTACTATATCCGAATAAATAAAACCAGGCATATGCGCCCCCTCCTATACCGAACGGCTTTTCTCTAATAGCTATGCTCGATTAATGTATTTCACATAATGTAAGATGTATTTGGTATTGCGTGTGACATAATTATAGATATTTATTTAAGTCTTTGCAAACCATAAATATGCGATCAGTTCATTACTCAATCATCTTCCTCATCATCGAAAGACTCATCGTATTCCAAAATATCTGCGGGCTGGCACTTTAGCTCTCTACATATTCCATTGAGAGTTGAAAACCTTATTGCCTTTACCTTTCCAGTTTTAAGGTTAGACAGATTAACAACAGATATGCCTACCCTGTCTGACAGATCATTAAGTGATATTTTTCTATCCGCCATCACTCGGTCCAGCCTTACAATTATCGCCATATAATCATACCCCCTATACCGTTTCATCGTATTCATGCTGGAGATAATCTCCATACGCAAATATGCCGCTAAGTATAAACATCATGAACCCGGTAAGTATCAAAACTATGTTTGCGGAGTAATTTACACCAACATTTTGAATTTCTAGTGTAGCTATCATCGTCATTGCGACAAAACACTCTGCCATAGGAATAATAAATGAAGCCATAATAGCCATTACACCAATTGTTGATATCCTTTTGGCATTTTCTTTTGCAAAGGGCCTATCCTCCCGTGCAGACTGCAGGATAAGTACTATTTGCCTTATTACGGGAATTACTAGTAGAGAAACTAGTGCTGACATTATGCTTATTGCAAAATAAATATCTTTTACATTTGCTCCCTGCAATGCTAGATCATTAAGTTCATACTTTATCAAACCATCAAGGGAAAAACCAAGTTGCCCGATGTTTCTCTCATTCAAAACGAAAAAAGAGTCAGATATTAATTGGATGGCTATAGCCCCAATTATTGACCCTATGGCGAAAACAATTGCTACCCAATAAAACAGATTCATAACAATCCTCAAATAATGTGAATATCTTTTGATTTGCTGCATTCTAGATTTGTAGTCCATACAAATACCTCCTATTTTTATACCTCAATTATAGTTAATTATTTTATTATTGTCAATAATTATTTAATGTTTATCGATAATTTAAGACGAAGCTATTGATTTGTATGGCAATATGTATTATAATCCTTTTAAATTAATATCTAGAAAAGCTGTGATAAGAACCAGTAGCAATCAGGATGCCAAACAGAAAGTCACCGGATGATGAGAGGTGCATGGTTAGCGATTGTGAATACATCTTTGAGCTTCGCACCGAACGGATTCCCTATTAGGCTGCGACGGGTAACCGCACCCGTTATAGTGCTAAAGTATCTCATCCTGTGATGACGTACTTGATAAGGTAGGCAATGTGAATTGCTTATGAATTAAGGTGGTAACACGAAGTAATCTCGTCCTTTTGTATAAGGGGCGAGTTTTTTATTTGTCTGTATATGCCAAGGCTATGAATTGTATAAGATCATACGGATGAATAATACGGATAAATAAATCAATAGCAAATAAAAAATATTGGGAGATGATAATTTGTTAACACCACAAGAGCAAATGAGGATTATATGCAAGGGAGTTCACACCCTGGTAAACGAAGGGGAGCTGCTAGCGAAGCTGAAAAAATCCTGCGAGCAAGGCAAGCCGTTGGTGATAAAGCTGGGACTTGACCCTTCGGCGCCTGATATCCATCTAGGGCATGCTGTCGTGTTGCGCAAGATTAAGCAAATGCAGGACCTGGGGCATTGTGTAGTAATTGTAATTGGTGATTTCACAGGGAAAATCGGCGATCCTACAGGAAAGACGAAAGGGCGTGCTGCCTTGACCGATGAGCAGGTAAATGAAAACGCCAGAACATATTGTGATCAAATTTTCAAGATACTAGATAAGGAGAAGACCCTGGTGCGCTTTAACAGCGAATGGCTATCTGTTCTCACCTTCGAAGAGGTTATTAGACTTGCTGCAACAACTACAGTGGCAAGAGTTTTGGAGAGGGATGATTTCCAGAACAGATACAAGAATCAGGTACCCATCGGCATTCATGAATTCTTCTACCCTCTGATGCAGGCATATGATTCAATCGTCCTGAAGGCAGATATTGAATTAGGAGGAACCGATCAAACCTTTAACATTCTTATGGGCAGAACACTGCAGAGAACCTTCGAACAGGAGCAGCAAATTGCAATATTCATGCCTATTCTCGAGGGCTTGGATGGCGTAGAAAAGATGAGCAAGAGCCTTGGTAATTATATCGGTATCAACGAGCCTGCCGAAGTGATGTTCAAAAAGGTCATGGAGGTTCCTGATGAGCTCATCTTGAGGTACTTCGAACTGGTTACCGATGAACATCCCGATCAAATCGATAAAATCAAGTCGGATCTGGAGGCCGGTGAAAACCCGAGGAATATTAAGCTGCATTTGGCTAAGACAATTGTCTCCTTATATCATTCAGCGGAAGATACACAAAAAGCAGCATCATACTATGATCTGGCCTTTAGCAAAAAAGCAATTCCTGACGATATCCCGGAAATAGCTATGGAAGCTGGCAAGGACACTGTTGTAAATATTGTCCCCCTCTTGATTGAAAATCAATTTGTGAAGAGCAAGAGCGAATTCATCCGTCTACTGGGTCAGGGCGGTGTTCAGCTGAACGGTGAAAAGCTTACACCTGAGGATATCAATAAAGCTCTTGAAGCAAGAGATGTCATGAAAATAGGGAAAAAGCGCTTCGTGAGATTTGTGAAATAAGGTGCGGGGACGGTTCTCCCCCGTCCCCCTTTACCCTGCTTCCCTATCTTTTATCAATACTTATTTTGCCGGTCCCGGTCTCTATTTTAACATCCGCTCCACCGCCATTTATATCCTGCTTTAATGAGCCGCCAACAACAAAGCTTTCTTTCTTACTATTGTCAATCAAGCTGCCTTTTATATCGCCAACACCGGCTGTCGCTCTAATGCTTAGCTTTGTATCCTCAGGAAGCATTACCTTAATATTTCCTACCCCCGTCATAGCCTTAAGCTCAGACAGCTCATCTGCACTTGCTTCAATGTTAATATCGCCGGTGCCATTATTAATTTTGCAATCGTCACGCATCGCTATATCTCTCAGCGTCACATTTCCAACCCCGCTTGTGACTTTGATACTAGCATCAACATCTTCAATAATAACATTGCCTACTCCATTGGTGACTTCAAAGTCCTCCATATTCTCAGGCACCTTTATAGTAAGGTCGACCGATACATTTACTCCCTTAAACTTATCCGAAAGCCATTTCCATAGATCCTGCGTATTAGCATCAGCCGAACGCACCTCGACCTTAAGCTTGCCTCCGCTTACTTTAGTATCGACCAGGATAGCCTCAGCGACCTTCTCCACATCCTCATTAGTATACTTTATTTTTTTGTCGTAATGAATCTCAATATATTCCCCCGTACCCTTCGATACCCTGATATCACCCACACCGTTATTAATCTCCAGCTTATCCAGCTTCGATCCCTCAATGGAAATATCATCGGATATGGCGTTATTCATCTTTACTTCTTCAAAACTGTCAAAATGTCTGCATCCGGCTAGCATAAACACCGAAAGCACAATCACAATAGTAATACAAGCTAATTTTTTCATCTCTTCTTACCTCAATTCTTTAATTACTTGATTGTACGTATGTGCAAGAAAAATGTTTTGAAAATAGTATTGTTTTTTGTAGTATTATTTTTTTCAGTAATATTTCTTATTTAGTACCTTGCATTATATTATACCTTGTGCTTCAGGGAGACTGATTTAGGTGGACGGTTCTCTCGACCGTCCCATTTTTTGGTACAGGTCCTCTACCCTTTTTCACCTTTTAGCAAAGCCCTGAATATTATGATGTAGCATTAACGAAATAAGGTGAAACTCATGTGGTATACCATACAACCCGGCGATTCAATATTTTCCATAGCTCAAAGATTCGGGGTATCCCAGCAGCAGCTGATAACTTCAAATCAGATCATAGGCGACACAATCCTTGCAGGTCAGCTTCTTTTCATTCCCATACAGGTATCTAAAGTAATTACATATACAGTACAGCCCGGCGACTCGCTATATAGAATCGCACAGCGATATGATACCCTGGTTGAAAGCATTGTTGTACTTAACAGGCTGCAAAGTACTAATATTGATGTGGGACAGCGCCTTGTGATACCTCAGTATACCGAGGCTGTGGTCAATGTCGGAAGAGCAAATATCAGAAGCGGCCCCGGCACAACTTACAACATTATTCAAACAGTTACCTCCTCTGCAAGACTCCCTGTGGTCGGAGCATCTCGTGATTGGCTCAGGATTTCACTGCATGATGGCAATGCAGGTTGGATTTCCAGAAACCTGGTTAACTTCCGAACCTATGACGGTTCGAGGCCCATTTCGAACATAGTCGGCTTCTACACACTGGAGGAAGGGCCTGCGCTGCCCGGCTCCTTCCGGTCTTTTGTAGATAATACATCACAAATATCGCAGCTGCCTCTTTTCATGTACAGATTTGACCAGCAAAATCCTGCCTCAATAGAAAAATTCGGCCAATTTAGGGATAGCGAAGTTGAAATGCTGATTTCCATTGCACATAGAAACAACATTATGATTATGCCCGTTATACATAATCTGCTTTATGGTCAGGGTGGTCAGGAGGCCAGCAGACAAGTGGTAAGTGCTATGCTTGCAACGCCCCAAAGCCGCAGTAGTGCAATTAGCAATATTATTGCTTTGATTGACAGATTTGGCTTTGATGGTGTCAATATCGATATCGAGGATGTCTATATTGAAGACAGCAGTAGACTGTCTCAGTTTTTCACGCAGCTGGGCCAAGCCACGAGAGAACGCGGGTATTTCCTGTCCGCATCAGTACCGGCCCGCATAAGAGACTTCCCGCCCTTCAACCCCTTCTCCGACCCCTTTGACTATGGAGCAATTGGTGCCGCAGTCGACCAGTTTGTTGTAATGCTTTACAATGAACACGGATGGCCGGGCAGTGGCCCTGGGCCTGTCGTATCAAGTGGTTGGATGAATAAGGTTATTGCCTATACCCTGACAAAAATGCCTGCCGAAAAGGTTATGGCTGCCATATCAGTATTCGGCTTTGATTTTAACCTGGATACAGGCTCTAATACCTATGCATCACATGCAATGGCCGTAAATCTTGCAGAACGTTACAACGCAAACATTATTTTTGATCAGGATACGCTGACACCTATGTTTTCATATACGGATGACCAGGGTAATCGTCATGAGGTCTGGTTTGAAAATGCAGACAGCATTATAGCAAAGATTGCACTGGCGTGGCAGCAGGGTATTTCCGGTGTAGCACTATGGAGGCTCGGCATGGAGGATCCGGAAGTCTGGGCGCGGATTGCGTCCGAAATTGTTGTAAGTAAGATTGTGTACTAGATTTGACGATTTGGAAATATTATTCTTTATATGGCTCAAATGTTAGTTTTCATTTATATTTCCAGTAAATGCTTGAAAAGCTTTGTGCGCCGTGCTATAATGGTTTTCGTATCGAGAGGCGATACATTGCTAGATTTAATTTGTTTGTAGACCGAACCCTCCTTTGTCTGATTTGGATTGTTGGAGTAATAAGTCTAGACCAGTTAAATCCAAATTGAGCAGGAGGTAATTAAACATGGCAGACAAGACATTGAACTGCAAGGATTGTAACAACGAATTCATTTTTTCCGAGGGCGAACAGGCTTTTTACAAAGAAAAGGGATTCGAAAATGAACCACAAAGATGCCCCGACTGCAGAAGAGCTAAGAAAGCTCAGCGCAGGAATAACAGCGGTTTTAGCGGTTCGGGCGGGCGCAGCTACGATTCGGGTAACAGGTGGTAACAGAAAATGCGACTTAAAAGAGGGCTTAAATAGCTCTCTTTTTTACTTTTTGGTTTTCTTACCTTTTATTATAGGCATAATTGTTATATAATACTAGGGTCGGTTTTTCTTTGTTATACAAATTAACTAATGAGGTGGCTGTTATGAAAAATATCCCTTTATATGATGTGCGTAAGGTTAAATCCATAAAGGAAGTGCTCGAGACAAGTACATCTTTGTACGCCGAAAGAACGGCCTTTCTTAATAAACGCAAGGGCAATGACACCTTTGATTCTATCACATATAAGCAATTCAAAACGGAAGTCGATGCATTGGGGACAACACTGATTGATATGGGCCTAAAAGGCGGAAGAATAGCAATCATAAGCGAGAATAGGTACGATTGGGTCTTATCCTACATGGCGGTAGTAAACGGCACCGGCATTGTAGTACCATTGGATAATCAACTCCCCGAAAATGAAATCGAAAGTCTTCTTGCCAGATCCAAGGCGGACGCCATAATCTTTTCCGGCAACCAGAGAGAGCATGTCACAAACATCTCGAAACGAATTGACTTTATAAAGCATTACATAGACATGGATGCACAGGACGTGGACGATAACGGCTTTATACCATTAAGCTCCCTTGTAAATAAGGGCCTTAAGCTGGTTGAGGCGGGAAATAAAGAATTCATAGATGCTGAAATTGATCCCGAGGCAATGAATATTCTACTTTTTACTTCAGCTACCACCGACACTTCAAAGGCAGTAATGCTAAATCACAGAAATATAACAGAGAACCTGATGGCAATGAGTTCAATGACAAACATTGTTCCAACCGATATTTTCCTCTCGGTATTACCACTTCATCATACGTATGAAAATACATGCGGTTTCTTGTGCCCCTTCTATCGCGGTGCCGCGGTGGCATTTTGCGAGGGGCTCAGGCACATTGCCAAGAATCTTCAGGAGACAAAGGCAACAGTCATGCTTGCTGTTCCCCTAATCCATGAAGCAATCTATAAACGCATTTGGGACCAGGCGGCAAAGGATCCTAAGCTACTGAAAAAATTAAAGTTCGGCATCAAGCTCAGCAACCTGTCGAAAAAGTTTGGGATAGATATATCGAGAAAGCTTTTTGCCCAGATTCACAACAACTTTGGCGGAAGGCTGAGGCTTCTGATTAGTGGAGCTGCCGGCATTGATCCCGAGGTTTCAAAAGGCTTCCGCAGCTTCGGCATCCTGTTCATACAGGGCTATGGCCTTACTGAATGCAGCCCTATAGTTGCATTAAATCGTGATGTGGACTTTAAGGATGAGGCTGCAGGGCTGCCGCTTCCCGGTGTTGAAATCAGAATTGACAGTCCAGGCGAAGACGGCATCGGTGAGATTTGTGTTAAAGGGCCAAATGTTATGATGGGCTATTATGAAGATCCTGAAAATACGGCAAAGGTATTGAAGGACGGATGGTTCTACACGGGTGACCTGGGATATATGGATAACGACAAGTTTGTCCATATTACAGGCAGGAAAAAGAATGTAATCGTAACGAAAAACGGTAAAAACATTTATCCTGAGGAAGTTGAGGTACTACTCACAAGGAGTCCTTTCATAAAGGAGTGCATAGTATTCGGCAAGGACGATCCTGTGTTTGGAGATGTTGTGGTGTCTGCCACTATAGTTCCTGAGATGGAAGCTGTCCAGGCCGAATTAGGCAAAAGCGAGCCCACCTACGATGAGATTTATGACCTTATCCGCAAAGAAGTCAAACAGGTAAACAAAAGTCTCGTTGTTTATCAATACGTTAAGGATTTCAGCCTCAGAGAAGAGGAGTTCGCAAAAACCACCACCAAAAAGATAAAGAGATATGTAAAAAACTGAGCCGGTGAAGACTAGAGCATTGGTTTGGCCGATGCGAGGCTTTTATCAAGGTGACAGGAATGCTTATATAAAATGAACAGACTTAAGGATTTTGAAGGTAGAATGCTGAAGAAAAGGAAAGACAAAAAGGACTTAACTACCGAAGAGTTACTCAAACAGTATAAAAAAAGATATCGTGCCGTATTGGTAGTATTGGCAGGCTTTATTGCCCTTACGGCCTTATATCTTTATCTGAATTTTGATTATCTTGCTTTCAAGCATTTTATAACAGGCAGCTATATATATACCGAAACTCTGGATGAAATCTACACGAAAGAATTGGCTATCGATGTAAATGGCAAGTATTATTCCTATTTTGATAATCTTGTGATTGCCGTAACTACAAATAGGATTCGCCAGGAGAAGGGGGATAAATATACCTATCTCTATACCCCGGACAGCTTGACGAGGTCCAAGCAGATAGAGAAGGAAGAGGCGGATCTGACCAATATTGAGATACTCAACGACTATACTCTTCGATTAAACCTGACTAACTTTTCAAAATATACCGGAAAATTCATAGAAGAGAATACTGAGAAGCTGCAAAGCAGGCCGAACATTATTATTGATCTTAGGAATAACCGGGGCGGTGATATTGACGTAATGGCAGACATCTCCAGCATGTTCTTGCCGAAAAAGGCCATTATCGCTACGGATCATTTTAGATGGATGGATTGGGTATATCGTTCAAGGAAGGATCAGCCGCTAAAATATGATAAAATCATCATCCTTCAGAATAAGGCCTCTGCAAGCTCATCAGAAAACATGATTGCTGCTTTGAAGGACAATCTCGATAACGTTGAATTGATTGGAACAAGCACCTTCGGCAAGGGTATTGGTCAGCTGACTCTGGATCTGAGGAGGGGCTATGCGGTAAAGGCAACAATTTTGAAGTGGTACACCCCCGACGGTATCAACATACAGGGAAGCGGTATAGAGCCCGACATCGAGTATACAGAAGAGGATATATTGCAATTTGCCCTTGACCGGATTGGATAAAAGAATCTTCCCATCGATTACCTTTTGCTTTTGCGATGCAAGGCCGGGTGTAATTGATGCCTTAGACCTGCGCGACTTGCTCCTTGTCGACTAATAATAGAACCTCTTGCGGCGTCAGCTCTCTGAATTCTCCGGCTTTCAATGCTTCATCCAGCTTAAGTCCGCCCATCTGAATTCTTTTCAGGTATATCACCCTCTTTCCTACTGCCTCGAACATTCTTTTAACCTGGTGGAATTTGCCCTCATGCAATACCAGCTCAATCTCTGAACGAAGCTCACTGCGGGAGGAACCTGCCACAATTATCTCAAGCTCCGAAGGCATGGTTTTATAACCATCATCCAGAATTACTCCCTCTTCAAAGCACTTGACATCCTCCTGCGTTACAAGCCCCTCTATCAGAGCATAATACCTCTTATCAACATGCTTTTTAGGTGATAGCAGCTCATGAGCCATTTGCCCATCATTGGTGAGAAGGAGCAGTCCTTCGGTATCAATATCAAGCCTTCCTGCGGGGAATAAATTAAAGTTCTTATACCATTCCGGCAGCAGATCAACAGCTGTTCTCTGCCTGATATCAGATGTTGCAGATATCACTCCGGCAGGTTTATTCATCATAATATATAAAAACTTTCTGTAACACAGACCTTCCCCATCTATTTCAATAGCACTCCTGTCTGGATCCACATGCAGGGAGGCATCGATGACTGTTCTGCCATCAACACTAACTGCCCCGCTTTTTATGATTTTCCTGATTTCATTTCTACTGCCATACCCTGAATTGGATAATACCCTATCAAGCCGCATCTTAGTCATTTTTCTCATCATCCATATCTATGTCACTTTCTTCGTCCTTGCAGTCGTCATCCTCGTAGTCTTCGTCCTCGTAGTCTTCGTCCTCGTAGTCCTCGTCCTCGTAATCCTCGTCCTCGTAGTCTTCGTCTTCGTAGTCTTCGTCCTCGCAGTCTTCGTCCTCGTAGTCTTCGTCCTCGTAGTCCTCATCCTCATAGTCCTCGTCCTCGTAGTCGTCGTCCTCGTAGTCGTCGTCCTCGTAGTCCTCGTCCTCGTAGTCCTCGTCCTCGTCGAACTCGTCTCCCCATTGTTCGACCATGTCCTCAATAATATTATGATATTGATAGAACATAGCTTTGTTCTTGTTTGTCAGCTTCTTTCTCTCCTTAGTATCTTGAATTGCGTCTAAAAAATCACTTCTTAATTCATACAAATTGGGATAATTATTCTTCATATACCGCAGAGCAATTGGATACTGGCTGTAGTCGTTCAAAATCTGATATTCGTTAAGCACCTTGTAAGCTTGCTTTTGCTCCTGAGTCATTTTCACCGACTCCTCCGGAAAAATCTCATTGGCAATCAATCCCTTCAAACCATCCGGTATGAAATCATCCTCCTCGAATCTGGTGTATTCAGGCTCCAGTAATAAGATTGTCTCAAGTCCATTCTTTATATCCAAAATATCACCTCGGTCAGGCATCAGTTCCAGGATAACTTCTGCACAGCTATTCGCTTCTGCAAACATCTGGTGCTCCAAATAAAACTCAAGCGATTCGAAGAACAGCATACCTGATTCAACTACTTCGTCATTATTTGCACTTATTTTTAAAAGCATCTTCATAAGCCTAATGCTTTCATCGTACTTCCCTAATAGAAAATTGACATAGGACAGTTTAGAGCAAATGTTATAATGACGTTCTTGAAGCTCCATATTGTTAAAGGCTTCCGTCAGTATGTAGATTGCTTCGTGATACTTGTGTGTGTTCAAATATCCTTCAACAAGGCAAAAAACCGAAAGGAAATTATTGCTGTCCAATGAATATGCTCTTTTAGCGCATTCAACCGCCTTCTTGTACTGTTTTGCATCAAAACAAGCCTTCGAATAGCTTAAATTGAGATAAAGGTCATTGGGATAGCTTTCAATCACCTGCTCAAATGCTGTGACAGCCTTGCGGGGCTTTTCACAGCTCATGTATGCTACCCCAAGAAGATAATACAGATGAGTCTTGTGCTGTTCCATCTTAATAGCCTTTTCCAGAGCCTTTACAGCTTCGCCGCACCTGCCATTCATGATGGATTGCTGAGCATCTGCATAAACAACCTTCGAAGAAGGCTCCATCCGGTTAAAATCAATACAAGCAGCTTTAGTGGACTCATCACTAAGCATCATATATGCTTCCTGGATATCCTTGTTCTTTTCAGGATACTGCTCAGCCGGATATTTCCTTAGCATCTCCTTGTATATTTTCTCCATGGTCTGCTTCGAAGTATCCTCATCAACCTTTAGTATATTAAAATAATCTTTCATTAAAGAATTCCCAACCCTTTCAAAATTATGTTTGCCAAGTATCTTTTTCATAATGATAATATACTACCATAGATTTAGCATAGTTCAACGATTGCTCCAGTAAAAAACTCAAATAAAACTCAAAAACACAAAAATCACAAAACTCTTGAAAATGAATACGGCACATGCTATAATGATTCTTGCATGTTTGGCCCATTGGTCAAGCGGTTAAGACACCGCCCTCTCACGGCGGTAACAGGGGTTCGAGTCCCCTATGGGTCACCAAAGCGTTTTGCGAAG
>JAAYBT010000172.1 GCA_012730015.1 Clostridiaceae bacterium | reverse complement strand
TGTCGCCGATGGCGCCTATAACAGTCTTAATCTCACCGATAATGGGGTGGGTCTTAAAACCCAGCTCAGTGAGCTTTTTCTCAACATTGTCTATCTCTTGTCTACTTGCGTTTTTGCTCATAACAATAATCATTTTATTTCCTCCCTTCATAAAAAACAAAAACCCTTCGTCTACTATGAGACGAAGAGTTATCCTCTGCGCGGTACCACTCAAATTGGTTAAACCCTGCTTATCAGTGTACAATAATACACCTGTCCTTGTAACGGCGGACTCCCGGCACAGCCTACTGTGTATCTTCAGCCTGCGGCTCAAAGGGGAACTTCAACAGGTTTTCCCAGCCGGGCTTGCACCATTCCCGGTTCGCTGTGTGAGTGAACTCCGGTTTACTTTCCCTTGTCATTGCCTTTTGTTATAAATTTATTTAATGGTAGCACGATGTTCTTTTAATGTCAAGGAGGATTTTTAGTTTCATTTTGTCGAATATATGGGTATATAAATAGTATAAACTTATATGATAATAATAGAAGGAGGTCTACATATGAGCGATATACAGGTAGTAGTTTTTGATATCAGCGGGCAGTTGTTTGGTGCTGAATCTGAGCAGGTGTTTCAGATAATTAAGTATCAGGAAGCCGCAAAAATGCCCAGAATGCCAAGGTTTCTAGAAGGTATTATCAACTATCGTGATACTGTTCTTCCTGTGGTAAACCTTGCCAAAAGATTTGATATGGGTGAGCCCACATTCAACAAGAAGACGAAAATACTTGTTGCCAAGGTGGAGGACAATTATGCAGGGTTTATTGTAAATGATGTTTCCGAGATTATTCGAGTGTCCGAAAGCGAAATTGAAGCCTCCCCATCAATCTTGAGCTCAGATGTATCAGCTTACCTGAAAAAGGTAGCAATAAAAGAAGGCAAGCTAATATCAATCATCGACCTTGAGAAAGTACTAAATGGTAATGAAATAAAGAGACTTGCACAGGCCGCGAAAAAGGCGAAAGCCGATGCCGATGCTGAAGTAAAAGCAAAGACATAAGCTATACATTAAACCTGAATAAGGTTACATCTCCATCCTGCATGATATATTCCTTGCCCTCGGAGCGGACAAGGCCTTTTTCCCGTGCTATAGCGTATGATCCGCATTTCATTAGGTCATCATAGGAAACGATTTCAGCTCTTATAAAGCCTCTCTCGATGTCACTGTGTATTTTACCGGCAGCTTGAGGGGCTTTTGTACCCTTTACAATCGTCCATGCACGTACCTCCGGTTGCCCTGCTGTCAGAAAGCTAATCAGTCCAAGAAGCTTATAGCTGCTTTTTATTAGCCTGTTAAGCCCCGATTCTTTTAAGCCAAGTTCTTCAAGAAAGGCAGCTCTTTCATCCTCTTGCAGCTGTGCGATTTCCTCCTCAATTTTGGCGCATATCAATAACACTTCGGAGCCTTCTTTATCAGCTATTTGCATTAGTTCATTAATAAAAGGGTTTGAGCCAGTCGCCTGAAGGTCGTCTTCGGACACGTTTGCTGCATACATTACAGGCTTGGAGGTAAGAAGGAAGAGCTGATCAACTATTGCAAGCTCTTCCGGGCTAAATGTCATGGCTCTTACGAGTGTTCCGGCTTCAAGGCCTGTTTTTATTCTCTCGTAGAGGTCCAGCTCAATCTGAAATTTTTTATCTCCGGACTTCATCATCTTGCGAGTCTTGTCGATACGCTTTTCCAGCATTTCCAGATCTGAAAACATGAGCTCAAAATTAATCGTTTCAATGTCTCTGGCTGGACCGATGGAACCGTCCACGTGAACGATGTTGGCATCTTCAAAGCAGCGAACTACATGAATGATGGCATCGACCTCGCGTATGTGTGAAAGAAATTTGTTACCCAGGCCTTCACCTTTGCCTGCGCCTTTTACAAGGCCAGCAATGTCAACAAACTCAACAGTGGCAGGTGTTACCTTCTGGGGGGAATACATTTGTGCCAGCTTGCCAAGTCTTTCATCCGGAACGGCAACTGTACCTATATTGGGTTCTATTGTACAAAACGGGTAATTGGCGATTTCTGCCCCCGCTTTGGTAATTGCATTGAAAAGGGTGCTTTTGCCTACATTGGGCAATCCCACAATACCTAGCTTCATTTTAATCCGACCTTCCTTAAGCGTTAGTTATAATAATGTTGAATTAAATAATGTAGATTATATATTAAAAGTCCAAGTATTGCAATAAAGGCAGGTAGGGCATTTTGCGATGTAGCTTGGCAGAGTTCCGCAGCACAATATATTGCGGGCATATATGAAAGCTGGTCACTACATATTGTGCAACTTACCTATATAGCGGTTGCATCCTAAAAGCCTTAGGTAGAAAGAAAATTATATGTAAATGACATTTATTTAGATTTTTTATTATCGCATGCCATGATACTATTATGATGTAATACAACATAAAAAGGAGGATTTGTTTATGAGACTCACAAAGGTATTTTCACTTCTACTTGCTATTGTGATGGTTTTAGCATTAGTAGCAGGTTGTGGCGAGAAGGTAGCCCCAGCAGCCGATCCCAAGACACCGGCTAAGACGGAAGAGCCAGCTCCAAAGAAAGATGACGCGGCTCCGGTAGAATCGACAGTCACAGAGGATGGCAAATTAAAGGCTCCAGACAAGGACATGAAAATTGTACTGTGGGACATTGCTACTGCCGAACCTGCAGTAACTATTCAACCGGCAGCGGTTGAGCGTTTCAAGGCAGCTTATCCAAACATCGAAGTAGACAACACCCATATCCAGAATGACACATACAAAGAGAAATTAGTTATTGCCATGAGCTCAGGACAGTGCCCCGATATGTACATACACTGGACCGGAGGCCCGATGAATGAGTACATTGATTCAGGATTTGGAGTACCGATTACTGATTTGATGGAAAACTACTGCGACGTACCATTCCTTGAAGCAGCTCTTGCACAGTGCACCTACAAGGGAGATATCTATGCAGTTCCATACGGCGGACTTAGCGGCAGCGGAGTTTACTACAACAAGAAAATATTTACTGAGTTGGGTCTGAGCGTACCACAGACTATTGGCGAATTGGAAGCAGCCTGCGAGACCTTAAAATCAAACGGTTATATTCCCTTCGCTCTTGCTAACCAGAGCAAATGGACAGGATCCATGTACTTCATGTACCTGGCAACCCGTTTCGGCGGCGTTGATGAATTCAACAAGGCAGTTGCTGGCACAGGAAGCTTTGAATCCGAAGCATTCGAGTTTGCTGGTAATAAAATCCAAGAGTGGGTTAGAGCCGGATATTTCCCTGAAGGCGTTAACAGCCTGAGCCCGGATGATGGTCAGGACAGACAGCTGATGTATACAGAGGAAGCAGCTATGATGCTTCATGGTACATGGCAGTCAGGAGCTATGAAGGGCGATAACGAGGAGTGGTATTTGGATTCAATCGACTATTTCGCATTCCCGAAGCTGGAAGGTAGCACTGCCAATCAGAACATCGTTGTTGGTACCTCAGTTGGTAACGCTTTCTCCTTCAACACCGGCGATGATGAGGACCTGCGTCGCGCATGCTTCGTTCTTGCAACACAGTTCTATAACGATGATACCTACAACCAGATGCAGATTGAATCAGGTGGTTTACCTTCCATTGAGGGCATGGGAGATACCCTCACAGATACAACCATGCAGAAGGTATGGGCAGACTTCTCCAGCGCCACTAACGTGCAGCTATGGTATGACCAGTACTTGCCGCCAGAAGTCAGTGAAGTCCATAAATCAACCAGCCAGGAGATATTTGGTTTGACAAAGACACCTGCAGAGGCTAATAAAGAGCTTCAGGCTGCTTTGGAGAAGTATCTCGCTAAGTAGTAATAAGCGACAAGAAGAATAAGACAACTTTAGAGGTGGCCCGCAGTATTAAGTTACTTACTGTGGGCCTCTTCATAAAAAGGGCGGAGGTAGTATGCCATGGACAATGTATCTTTGCTAAACAGCAGACAGAAAAGTACACGTATTGCAGCAACGGTGTTTCTTTCGCCGGTTATTTTGCTAATGTTGATTTATATTATATATCCCATATTCTCAACATTCGAAATAAGCTTAAACGAATGGAACGGAATTTCTGCAAACAAGGTTTTTGTAGGATTGGAAAACTGGAAGACTTTAGTGAAGGACGAAGTATTTTGGAAGGCATTTTTAAATAACATAATTCTTATGGTTTGCTCAATATTACTGCAGATGCCGTTGGCTGTTGCCCTTGCGACATTTTTGGATGCTGGGGGCAAGAAGGTAAATATTTATAAGGTTGCATGGTTCTTACCTCTTCTTATGTCATCTGTTGCAATCGGTTTTTTGTTCTCATATGCTCTTGCTACTACCGGAGGTATTGTTACCACGATATCACAGGCCTTTGGAGGAGGCAAGGTCGACCTGCTCGGCCGCGCCCCACAGGCATTGTATGCGGTTATCTTTGTCGTGGCATGGCAGTATACTCCATTTTATATGATATATTTCCTGGCAGGCTACAGTAATATCAGTATAGATATCTATGAGGCAACAATTATTGATGGAGCGACAAGGGGACAGTATTTCCGACATGTAGCTCTTCCGTTGCTGCGGCCGGTTATCTACACCGCATGCATTCTTTCACTAATAGGTTCACTGAAGTATTTTGACCTTATTTATGTCATGACGGGTGGCGGCCCAGGTACCGCAACGGATCTGATGGCTACTTATATGTATAAGATGTCATTTAAGACCTTCAGAATGGGTTATGGCTCAACTGTAGCCGCTGGTATGTTTGTTCTGGTAACGGGAATCGCGCTAGTAATTCAAAGACTGCTTAAAGTGAGGGATAGTGTAGATGGATAAATATGTTAAGGAAAAAATCAAAAGCAGAGCGGCATGGGCAGTTGCATTCATCCTTGCATCGGTCTGGTTTCTGGCGACTGTACTTCCATTTATATATATGGTAATGAACTCCTTCAAGGGGCAGTTTGAGATGCTCAAGAAGGGTGTGTTTCAGCTTCCTGATTCATGGTATCCCGCAAACTATATTGATGTTTTGCAAAAAGGGATTTCGAGCTACTTTATACACAGTGTAATAGTACTGGTGATTTCACTGGCAATCCTGCTGTCTATAACAGCCTGTGCCTCATACCCTTTGTCGAGGATGCGCTTTAAGCTTAGAAATGCAGTTTACGCATTGATCGTTGCAGGTATGTCAATACCGATACATGTAACACTAATCCCTATTTTTAAAATGTCAACGAAGTTAGGAGTATATGATTCAATTTGGGCATTGATAGGACCTTATGTTACATTTACTATACCAATATCCTGTTACATTTTGACCTCATTCATGGCAACTATACCCAAGGAGGTTGAGGAATCAGCTGAGATAGACGGGTGTAATAAGTTCAGAAATTTCTTCAGTATTATTTTGCCATTGTCGAAATCGGGCTTATCTACACTTGCTATATATAATGGTGTAAGTATATGGAATGAGTTCTCATTTGCAAACACACTGACGCAGTCAAAGAGAGCAAAGACCCTGCCACTTGCAATACAGTCCTTTCAGGGTGAGTACACGATGAACATTCCGGTTATAATGGCAGTTTTGGTTTTGACGGTACTCCCGATGATTGCCCTGTTTATAGTTCTTCAGGATAAACTGGTCAAGGGCTTGATGGCCGGGGCAGTAAAGGGTTAGGTGACTTAGTAGGGCATTTTGCGATGTGATACATTTTGAGTTCAGCAGCACAATATATTGCGGGTACATATGAAAGATCGTTACTATATATTGTGCAGCTAACCAATATTAAGGATACATCGCAAAAGCCTTTGGTAAACAAGATATATATTTAACTAAATGTTTATGTTATAATAGATATGGGAGGATAGTTTTGTTGCGCGGTATGAACGATGCAGGAAGGCTGTCCTCGTATGCTTATTATTACACTTGTCCGGAAATGGTGATTTAATGCCTGGCTTTATTAGAAGAAGGACTGCGAACTGGAATCTGGATAGAAGGATTAACGCCTTTGTTACGAGCCTGATTTATTGCATTACAATGATTACGCTCATAGTATTTGTAGCCTTTTATTTCTATTCGTTTGTTGAGCAATCAAATAACATTATTGAAAATCAGCTATCCACACTGGCTAAGAATTACGAGTACACTTTTGACAGCTATAAAAACCTTGCAGAATCCCTAATTATCGATGATGCAATTCAATATTATGTTTTAAGTAATGGTAAGACCGATAAGAGCTTCTTTGATTTGTTTAACAACGCAACGAATACACTGCAAAATACTGTTAACATGCATTCTGAGATAAGGTATGTTTCGGTTGTAAGCTACAATTTCGACCATATTTTATACAAAGGATACGGAAGCTACTTCCCCAAATACTTTCCTATCGTCTATATGGATGATTATGCCAACAGCATTTACTGCCGCAATCCCGGGACCTTGCGTATGAGCTTTAATGATGCTTATAATAAAAATGGAAATAAAATGCTCAATATATACATGCCAATTTATTCCTTATCAAAAATGATCAATGAAATCGGCTTGCTATGCATAATACTTGATGGCAGCTTATTTGATGGGCTTTCAGAAGAAAACATGATGGAATATGATTCTGAAGTTATCCTGATTGACATTAATAACTACATTATGTCATGCTCAGATAAGAGTCTGGTAGGAAGTACATTTGAGCATGCAAATCAGCTTACAGGAAGCAGCGGCAATTTTAAACTGGGTAGTAATCTGTACAACTATATGAAAATTGGCAAGTGGAACTATTATCTCATTAGCAGAGTCCCTTTGGCGAATATGTACAAGGGTACAATTACAATGACCATTATTCTGGCTGTCTTATCTGTTCTTATGGCCAACTTTGGCCTAATTATATGCAGGATGATTATTAATAGAGCATACAAGCCGCTTGACACAGTGATACAAGGAATGAACAGCGCTGCTGAGGGTAAGCTTGACACCAGGATTAATATGGAGAATGTGGGAATTGATTTTGTCAAGCTTGCAAATGGGTTTAACTATATGATGGGGAGAATCACCACGCTCATGGAGCAGGTGAAGCTAGAACAGCAGCAAATGGATCAGCTTCGCTTTAATGCACTGCAGTCTCAGATACAGCCACATTTTCTTTACAATACTCTGGAGTGTATTCATTGGCAGGCTAGTGCCGATGGGAATGAGGAGGTATCTATTTTAGTCAGAGCACTTGCAAGATTTTACAGGCTATGCTTAAGCGATGGTAAGGATGTTATTCATATAGAGCAGGAAGTTGATCATGCAAGGAACTACTTGATCATTCAAAACATGAGATATGACAACATCATTAGTAGTACAATTGAAATGGATGAGGATTGCAAGAAGTTTTTAATACCGAAGATTACCCTGCAGCCTCTTATTGAAAACTCAATTTATCATGGTATGAAAGTCAAGGAAGGCAGAAAGGGAGAGTTGAGAATTACCATTCGCAGGGAGGATGACGAGGTAATAATTGTTATCGCCGATAATGGGACGGGGATGTCAGAGAATCAGATTAAGAAGATGAATGATTCAATTTCAAACTATGACAAGGATTTTGGATATGGAATAAGGAATGTTAATAAAAGAATTGAAATACTATTTGGAAAAGCATACGGGCTGCATTTTGAAAGAAATAACACTGGAGGGGTAACGGTCACGATCCGCTTGCCTGCTCGTGTAGTAAGCGAATATGAAGAGGTGCTCTAATGTATCAAGCATTAATCGTGGATGACGAAAAAATGATAAGAATGGGTATGCGTAAGGCTATCCCCTGGGATACTCTGGGCGTAAGGAACGTTTTTATTGCAAAATCAGGTGAGGAAGCACTGGAGATTATTAGAAAACATAAGCCTGAAATATTAATCACCGACATAAAAATGGATGAAATGTCCGGGTTAGATCTGATTGATTCTGCGAAGAAGTTCGTTCCCCAGATAAGAGTTTTAGTGCTTACGGGTTATGATAAGTTTGAGTACGCAAGGCAGTGTATCAGATTGAAGGTGCATGACTTTTTTCTTAAGCCAATCGATGAAAAGGTATTGATTGGGGCAATAAAAAAGCAAGTTGCTTTTCTGGAGATGAATCAGATTGATAGATTGACAGATGTCAATGAATATAGGGCTAATGCTGTTGCTGAGCAGATGAACATAGAGAATTTCATGAGAAACCTTATACACAACAGGGTAGACCTTAATAGAAATGAAATAAATGAGTTCTGCGAGAGGTACAATTATATTCAAGAACAACAAATGCAGGTAGCTGTTATTGTACCAACATTATTCATCGACAGTGGAGATAATCACTTCACTATACTATCGATGAAAAACATATGTATGGGAATGGTAGAGGGTCAAAATAGAGGGCTGACCTTTATGGATGATTATGGTAGGATTGTAATCGCCTATTTCCTTAACAAACAAAGAGGCGGCATTATGGAGTGGATTCACGAGCTAAATGGCATTTTTAAGGATGAATATAGCAATAAGCCAAGGGTAGCCGTGGGCAATCCCGTGGATGATATGAAGCTGCTACGTATGTCCTATAACGATGCCGCGCAATTGTTGGAGTACGCAAACGAAGGATACGACGAGATTATTCAGACAGAGAAGGCTCAAAGAATCGATAATGCGTATCGAGAAGTATTCGCAAGTATTGTCGACTCTATTTGTGCCGATATAGAGGATTCCGAAAGGGTTTTATCACTTTTTGACCAGTTCTGCCGTACTACAGAGTCATACAATCTTTCTGACTCCTATGTTCGCAAGTGCTGCCTCGAGTTATCAGCTTCTGCCTACTATTCTTATTTATGCAATTCAAGCTTGGAAGCAGATTCAAGGATTAGCATATTTATGAACAGCATTGTGAATGCAAACAGGGATGAGATTTTTGAGCTGACCAGTCAGTTCCTAACTAAGATGCAGGAAGACAAAGAGGAGCAGAATGTTCATTTTCTTATAGAAAAAGCTAAGAGATATATTAATGAGCACTTGTCAGATGATTTGTCGGTATCGAGCATTGCCTGTTACTTGTTCCTTTCACCGAATTACTTTTCGAGATTGTTTAAAAGAGTTACCGGAGAAGGGTGTAATGAATATATCATACGAAAGAGGATACAAAAGGCGAAAATGCTCCTGGAAACAACAAATTTGCCAACAGGCAGGATTGCCTTAATGGTTGGGTATAGGGACACTAATTACTTTTCCTTGGCCGTTAAGAAGAGTACAGGGAAATCTCCTAAGAACTATCGAGAGGAGTTCCAGAAGAAAGAGCTTGAAGCACATAAGCAATAATAGCTTGGGCTTTTGCAGCATTCAAATTTGTAAACGTTTTGTGAATTCTGTAACAAGGCTATTGAAATATGTTAAGAAAAGATTAATATTGAGTTTATATGACAAAATATATAGTTAAGTTTTATATTATCACATGATATAGATAAGAATTTGCATTGATTGTAGTGGTAAATGCAAAATAGAATTCTATAAAATTATGAAAAGGGGTTGTATCTATGTTTGGTAAGAAAAAAGGCGCGGAATCAAGGTATATTATCGCAGTAAAGGATTATGAGAAAACATTAGGTTTACTGAAGGAAGGTAAAATATCATTACCTTACGACAGGGCTATTTATTCAAAAATGCTGGATAGCCAGAGCATGAAAGTTGATAATCTAAAGAGTTTGAATAAGTTCATAAGGGCGAACGGTAAGTCCAGCAAAGAAGTGGGGCATTACTGGGAAGGCCTGATTGTTGATGGCTATACACTGGTGAATGTGGAATATCTTGAAAAGATACCTGCAATGGATCATGTTTGCAATAACGACATTATTAAATATGTATGTAATGTTTAAAATTCGATAAAAACACAACAGTGTACTTATATCAAAGCCACCTGACAATTCAGGTGGCTTTTTCACGGTGCGCCCAGCATGGGCGCAATCTAGCGGGTGAAAGTCCCGAACACGCCTTAGTAGTGGGAAGTGTATAGCTTAAGACAAGGGTGTCCACCGTGAGGTGGAATCTGAAGGAAGTCGGCGGCAAAT
>JAAYBT010000171.1 GCA_012730015.1 Clostridiaceae bacterium | reverse complement strand
GCGATTTTGCTTCGCAAAACGCTTACAGCCTCACTGCGTGAAGCTCTTATGCGGTAGATTATACCGCCTTCAGCGGATAATCCTTGGTGGGCACTATAGGGCTCGAACCTATGACCCCCTGCTTGTAAGGCAGGTGCTCCCCCAGCTGAGCTAAGCGCCCAAGCTCATCTTGCGACGGCGACAATACATAGTATACAAAAATAATATTTCAAAGTCAATAACAAAATATATTTTTAAATGCTTTTCGACGAAGAATTATTTGCTAATGCCCGTAATTCCTCCTCCGTAAAGCGGTACTTACTATTGCAGAAATGACACTGCAGCTCAGCTCCATGCTGAGTGTCAGCCATATTCAAAATTTCCTTTGAGCCCAGACTAATCAGATTGCGCTCCATGCGATCTGTGCTGCAGTTACATTGATATTTGCACGGTAGCCTCTCGTTTATCTCCAGCCCCTTCTCGCCAAGCAGCTCTTCCAATATTGCCGTGGGATCCTTCCCATCCGACAGCATAACCGTAATAGAATCCGATAGAAATACCTTGTCCTCCAGATATTCTATGATTTCTTCATCGGCGCCCGGCATAAGCTGAATAATATAGCCACCCGCATTGATAATATTCTCGTCAGGACCCGCTAAAACACCCAGGCAAACAACCGTAGGTATCTGTTCAGATGCAGCAAAGTAGTATGCAACATCTTCCCCTATCTCTCCTGAAACTAAATCAACATAGCCAACATAGGGCTCCTTCAGCCCTAAGTCTTTTATTACATTCAAATATCCGTTTTTACCAACTGCCTGCCCCACATCAAACTTGCCTGTTGGAGTAAGCGGAAGATAGACTTGCGGGTTGTGGACATAACCACGGACATTAGAAATAGAATCCGACACAACGACAATGCCTCCGAGAGGACCGTCCCCCTTAATCTGTATCGTGAGCATGTCCCTCTCATTTTTCATCATCCTGGACATCATTGCAGCAGCTGTAAGCGTTCTCCCAAGAGCTGCCGAGGCCACGCCAGAAGTTCCGTGCGTCACATGGGCCGACTGCACCATTTGTGTTGTAAGGGCAGCAAAGGCACGAATTCCTCCTCCTGCTGCGGTCGCTCTTATAATATGATCCTCCATAACAGTCCCTTCATCCTACATAGTATTTCCTTCGTTAAGCTCACTTACTAAGAAACCATATCAATAGCAGCTTCACGGCTAAATGTCAATTCATACTGCTATGATACTCAAAAACCCCGATATTATTATATCGGGGTTTTTGCCTGCTGAACAGCTTTATGTTAAAGTTTAAAACTTTAATTACATAGCTCTCGAGACATTTGCAGCCTGGGGTCCCTTAGCACCCTCAACAACATCAAATTCTACTTCGCAGCCTTCTTCGAGGGTCTTAAACCCATCCATGGTTATTGCTGAAAAATGAACGAAAACATCATTTCCGTTTTCTCTTTCAATAAAACCAAATCCCTTCTCAGCATTGAACCACTTTACTCTTCCTCTTTCCATTACTTAAAACCTCCTGAATTTAACTTGGGCCTGGCTGCACTTTGTGCCCATCTGCCAAACCGTAATAAGTTTAACACATCTTTCATTGGCTTGTCAATAAGCTAGATTACATAATCTGCACATTTTCGCTCATTTTAGACACAATAAAAGTTTACAATAAACATATTGTAGTATTATGATACCACCATTTTCGTTTTGTATCCAAAGAAACACATGTAAAATTACCCTGATTTCTTGCAGGCAAAAAACAATCGGTCACTATCCTTAGATGGTTTTCGGTACTTAAGTGCTGCATATACAGCATAGTCATTAATCCCCGCCGAGGCAAGCATATCAACTATTTCCGCGATCTGATAGCATCGTTCATAATGTGTTTCATCAAATCTTCTGTAAAGCTCACCCTCCCGAGCAAAAAAGGATAGATCGAATCTACATAGTTTTTTTGATTTGTCATAACTGTTTTGCCAAATATATGATACTTCTTCATTGTTCTCGCAAAATACATTTGTCGACAAAATTTGCTCAAATTTAT
>JAAYBT010000170.1 GCA_012730015.1 Clostridiaceae bacterium | reverse complement strand
TGGGGGTTTTCTTCATTTAAAAATTTATTGAGAATACTCAAGAAGCCATAGATAGCATTTGTATGCAGTCCATCAGTCGTCGCCAGCAATTGTGCTCCCTTCAAACCATAAAAGGCTCTGTTGAGTATGCTATTCCCATCTATAATCATCAATTTTTGTGTACTCATATCAATCCTCCGCGCATATATTGTACACAAAAAAGCTTTCGTCGTAAAGGAAAGTTCCTAATGCTCCAAAAGCTTTTCCTGCCTGGTTACTGTTCTTAATGGAAAAACAAAAAAACAGACGGTTTAGTTTGCCGTCTGTTCTAAATACTATTGGATTACTTGGGATTAATAGTTAGCGTAACGGTAACAAAATCTGATCCCAGCCTAACCATCTCAACCTGACCATCAATCTCCTCTTTCAACTGCTTTAGCATGGCTATTTCATCTGTGCCTGCTTTTTCCTTGTTCTGGAGCTCCTGAAGCTGAAGACCTATTTGCTCAGACTCTTCAATCATGGAATTAACCGTATCCGTCATATCCTCAGAAACAAAGGCTCCCATATGAATATTAGCTGCGCCAAGAGTATCTCCGAGGTCATTAACAAACCGCTCATACTGTGTTTGCGAGAAAACAAACACTATCTGTGTGGGTATCTGTTCTACTGTACTATAGCTTACGGCTTCATTATCCTGTATAGCTATTTCCTCTGCACCTTTCAAAGTATCAGATAAAGCCTGCTGGGCTTCTTCTATCTCTTCGCCATTATTTTCAATCGCTATCAATCTGACCTTTTCAGCCACATCTGCCAATTCATCTGCAGTGACTGTTATTGTGGCCATCCTATTATAGAACATTTCAGATTTCGGCATCTCTGCCATTGACAGTGCTGCTTTTCGACCTTCAATTGTCCCTGAACGATCAACTTCCACAGTGCCTGACCCATTATCTATTGATCTGAAGCCGACTGCATCATCCCCGGCAGAGTTATAATCCCCGGCCGAGCCATCATCCATATGCAAAGGTTCGCTCATATCAGCTTTGCTTTCACCAGCATCCTCTGAAGCTGCCTGAGCCATTGAAAATGAATCTGCTTCTGCTTCTGCATCTGCTTCTTCCGTTGCCATTCCCTTGGCAGCAGGAGCCATTGCACTATCGGCTGCCATTTTAGAGGAAAAAAGGCCAAACCTGACAAAGGTCCCACCAAGGAAGATCAGGAGAGCAGCAGCTGCAATGGATGCAAATGTTTTTGAAAAGAAGAAATTCTTCGTCTTCTGGATGCTTGAATCTTTCTTTGCTTTCCTATCAGCAACTGTTAGCAGCTTATCGTGAAGCTCGGCATGAAAATCAGCCGGCAATTCAAGCTGGGGTACACTTGTGTAGATGCCGATAATACGTGTCATCTCGTCTAATTCTCTTTCACAGTCACGGCAATCCCTAATATGCTCCTCAAAGGAAAGCCTTTCTACTTCGTTCAATTCGTCATCAATATATGCACTCATGTTTTCTCTAAAACCTAAACAGCTTATCATCTCCAACCCTCCTTTCATATTATCTGACGTACTCCTCAAAAAAAAGTTCCCGTTTTTGTGATAATACATTTTTTAAGGCATTTCTCGCTCTGTTTATCCTTGACTTAACCGTGCCCTCAGGGCAGTCCAGAACCTGTGAAATTTCGGTATAGGTCAAGCCCTGTATGTCCCTGAGCGAAATAACAACCCTCTGATCCTCAGGCAGACTGTTAATCGCGCTGTTTACAATCTCACGAAGCTCCTCCCGTTCAGCAGCGTTATCGGGCAAGATATCATCGCTCTTAATCTGGCGCTTCATGTCCCCATCTTCGCCATGAATTTCCTGATCCAGAGAGAACTCCTTCTTGTTTTTCCTCTTTCTGAGCTCGTCAAGACAAACGTTTGTTGTTATTCTATAGATCCATGTGGAAAAAGACGATTGCTCTTTAAACTTAGCAATCGATCTGAATATTCTAATAAGGGCTTCCTGAACCATATCGGCAGCATCTTCAGGGTTGCCGACAATTCTGTAAGCTAGGTTAAATAGCTTTTTTTGATAGTTTTCTACCAATTCTTCAAAGGCAGCAACATCGCCAGCCTTTGCTTTTTTTAGCAGATATTGTTCGTTTTGACCCATAAAATATCTCTATCCCCCTGCTGCGCATCTTAAGTAAAAGACAAGCACAGATTTTATTATACATTATTTATTGGTTTGTTGAAACCTTTGATATGAATTAGTATGCGCTTAGTCCAAAAACCATAGGCCAGTACACATTTTTTCAACCCTTGTGTGGATCTATCCTTGAAAAGATCATATTTTATAGCCAAACTGCAATAAATACAGCCTTTTCCAAGATAAAGGAACACATTAATTACAAAAATGAGCACCGACGTCCCTATCCTGTGCTTGGTGCCTATAAAGTTACGCACCCACCCGGATAACTAATAGTCACTTTACCGCATCTTGCAAGCATAGGACCCATGAAGATAATCGATGAGCGCATCTCAGCCGCCAGCTCCACGGGTATTTGAGTTTCGCTTATGGTTGAAGAATTAATTGTTATAACATCAGCTTCCATTTTTACACTACAGCCGATTTTTCTTAATATCTCTATCATTACCTCCACATCTTTTAGTCTGGGACAATTTTTTATAACACTTTCTTTGCCGTTGAGCAAAGAAGCTGCCATTATAGGCAAAACAGCATTTTTGGAGCCCTCTACTATAATCTCGCCATTGAGCCTGGAGCCCCCAGTGATTACTAATTTGCTCATAAAAACACCTCGCACACAATCCATTTTATGCGAGCCAAATGTAATATGTTCAAATTCTTTCATACTTGCAATAACGGGAGATATTTAGCAGAATACCAACCTCTGTCATGAATAGGACGAGAGATGTACCACCGGAGCTGAAGAAAGGCAGTGATACTCCTGTGGGCGGAACAGTATTTGTGACAACCGCTACATTAAACAGGCTCTGCACCGCAATAAGCGATGTGACTCCCGTAGCAATAAGGCTTCCATATAAGTCAGGCGCATTCAAGGCAATCTTTATACCCCTCCAAATGAATATCATAAAGAGGAGCAAAACAGCCAGTACTCCAACAAATCCTAACTCCTCCGCCAGTATGGCGAATATGTAATCATTATGGGGTTCAGGTACGTAAAGGAATTTCTGCATGCTTTGACCCAGTCCTCGTCCAAATATTCCCCCTGAACCAATGGCATAGAGGGACTGAATTGTCTGGTAGCCTGCACCTAGCGGACTGCTCCAGGGATCACGCCAGGAGGTTATACGCGGGGTCATATAGTCCGTAAATGTAATAACCGCTGCAACCATGGCGCCAACTGGCACAATGAGCAGTATAAAATGCCTGATTTTCGCGCCTCCAGCAAAAAGAATAATCATTGCCAACATAATCATAATAATCGTAGCGCTAAGATGCGTTTCCAGCAGCAATAACAGCGATATGATACCTATTACGAACAGGTAAGGCAAGAGATCACTAAAAAACGAATTAAGGGGCTTCTTGCGTTTTGAAAGATTGTAGGAGAAAAAAAGTATCAGCGCCAGCTTAGTTAATTCGGACGGTTGGAAGCGGATTCCAGCAATCTCAATCCATCTCCAGGAATCGTTTGCTTTAGAGCCTATACCGGGAATTAGAACGAGTATCAGCAGGATAATGCAGACCAGCATAAGTACCCAGACAGTCTTTTTCCCAAATTTGTGATAATCATAGTTTGCGGCAAATATCATTGCTACCATACCCAATGCAGCAAACATTAGCTGACTTCTAATGTAATGGTATATATTGCCAAACATTCTCTCAGCAGTAGGCGCACTGGCACTGAAGACCAAGACCAGGCCCAGCGACAGCAGAATTAGAACTGTTATGAAAAGTATAAAATCAAATGGCTTCTTATCCTTCATTTCAAACCTCCGCCTACAGATAAAGCATTAGGGTCAGTGTATAAAGTCCAGCTTCAAAGTCGCGAATCCAATAATACACAGCACTATGGTAATAGTCCAGAAAACCCTGACTACCTTGGTTTCCTTCCATCCCGACAGCTCAAAGTGATGATGTATCGGCGCCATCTTAAACACTCTTTTACCCCTTAGCTTGAAGGAAACTACCTGTATGAACACCGACAGGCTTTCAACGGCATATATTCCACCCGCTATCAGCAGCATCCAGGGCATCTTCATTAATACCGCAGCAGCTCCCACTACACCACCTAATGCAAGAGACCCCGTGTCCCCCATGATGACCTTTGCGGGATAAACATTGAACACAAGAAACCCTAAGCATCCACCTGCAGTAATAGAACACATCAGCTTAATGTGATTCCATTGTGACTGCTGCATGGCTACTATTGTAAAGAAGACGGTAACAATAAGTGTTACGCCCGCAGCCAAGCCATCTACACCATCAGTCATGTTTACTGAATTGGTGATTAGGTACATTACAATTATAACCAATGGCACAAATAACCATACAGGTAGCTCAGCCACAGCATTACTCCCGCTAAAGGGAAGAATCATTCCGGTGCCAAGAGATGGAGTGTATGCAACATAGAAAGCGAAGGCTGCTGATATTACAAACTGGGCGAAGGACTTTTGCTTTGCGCTCAAACCGTCCTTATCCTTTCTAATCACCTTTAGCATGTCATCGATAAATCCGATGAACCCAAACCCCAGCGTGACAATAAGCATTGGAATGAGCATCGGATATTTCGAGGCAAAAAGCAAAGTTGATATAAGCATAGGTACTAGAAAAATCAAGCCGCCTATGGTAGGAATGCCCATCTTTTTTAAATGTGTCTGAGGTCCGTCATCCCGCACCGTCTGTCCGAATTTCAACCGCTTAAGCAACGGTATTATTAAAGGTCCTGCGATAAGTGCTAGGATAAATGTAATAGCAAATGCAGCTACCTCCGACGATTCCAATAAGTTGAATTCCAAGCTCATTCCTCCGTATTTATAATGTATTCCTCTATTCTTCTGTCAGTGCCTGAACTATCTGTTCCATCCTCATGCTTCTCGAACCCTTAACAAGAACTGCATCACCGGGTTTGAGAACCTTCCTAAGATATTCAATCGCTTGCTGATTGTTTTGAAGCACATTAGTCTGATCCGGCGAATAACCTGCTTCAACGGCACCCTTGACGATGTATTCCGCCTCATTGCCAACTGTCACTAGAATATCAGGCTTCTTTCTTGCAGCATAAACACCGGTGTCCATGTGTGCCCTCTGAGACCATTCACCGAGCTCAAGCATATTACCAAGAACAGCAATCCTCCTCGTGGCTTGCAGCTCAGACAAAACATCCAAGGCCGCTTTCATGGAATGAGGACTTGCATTATATGCATCATTGATGATAGTCATGTCGTGCGTCTTTACAATGTTCAGCCTCATATTCTCCGGTCTGAAATGAGATATTCCCGACTGTAAATCCTGCATTGGAACACCCAGCTCAATCCCTGCCGCGACTGCCGCCAGAGCATTATATACATTGTGAACACCAGGCACCGGTAAATTTATGGCGTATTCCTGCCCTCCAACAGTTATGTTGAAATCAATACCTAACTCTCCACGGGATTGAACATTGTATGCCTGGTAATCTACGCCTTCCTCCAATCCATATGAAACCGTTCTGCAGCTCAGTAAATCCTTAACTCCGCTGAGCATTACGTCGTCTCCATTAAGTATTAGAAGTCCATCCGCATACAATCCTTCAAGTATCTCTAGCTTTGCCTTCAATATGTTCTGCCGTGATCCAAGCTTCTCAATGTGCGAAAGCCCTATGTTAGTAATAATCCCTACTTTAGGCCTGACGATGGAAGCAAGTGTCCTGATTTCCCCAACTGCACTCATCCCCATCTCTAGCACTGCTACCTCTTGGCTTCTGTCCAATTTGAACATTGTCAAGGGTAAGCCTATTTCGTTATTGAAGTTCCCTTCGTTTTTTAGTACATTGTACCTTTGCCCAATAGCACATGCAACCATTTCCTTTGTGCTGGTTTTACCAACGCTTCCCGTAATGCCGACGAAAGGAATATCAAATTTGCTTCGATACCATTTTGCAAGGCTTTGAAGGGCCTTTAGTGTATCGTCTACCAAGATAGTAGTTTTACCCGGGAAATGAAGATAATCTTTTTGCGTCAACGAGGCAGCCGCACCATTGTCAAATGCGCTTTGAATATAATCATGCCCGTCGAAATTCTCTCCGATTAAGGGTATAAAAAGATCACCGGCGCTAATCTGCCTTGAATCCGTTGAAATTCCAGATACCACAGTGTTTTCGCCTCTTGCTGCCGATTTCCCTTCAGTTGCCTTTAATAAATCGTCAATACTTAAACGGATGATATATTAGCCCCCCTCCCCATCTGGTCAATAATACTAACTACGATTTCTCTTTCGTCGAGATGAATCGTCTTATCAGCAAAAACCTGATATGTTTCATGCCCTTTACCCGCGAGCAGGATTACATCCCCTGCCCCGGCATTAACGATGGCATGCTGCACCGCCCGACTGCGATCATTGATGCAGATATATTTACCGCCTGTAGTTTTTATTCCTTCCTCAATATCAGCGATAATTGCATCCGGGTCCTCTGTTCTGGGATTATCGGAAGTAATCACTGTATAGTCTGAAAGCCTCCCGGAAATAGCCCCCATCATTGGACGCTTTTTCTTGTCCCTGTCTCCTCCGCAACCAAATACGCAGATGACCCTTCCTCTTGCATAATCCTTCACTGCCAGCAAAATATTCTCCAGGCTATCGGGTGTATGCGCATAATCAATTATAACACTGAAATCACGCCCTGTATCTACCAACTCTGCTCTGCCCGGCACCTGAACCCGTTCCAGGCCTGCCTTTACTGCTTCCCGAGCTGTGCCCATTTGTCCGCAGACGCTGATGGCTGCCAATGCATTATATATAGTAAACTTACCCGGAATATTGACCTTAAACCTACCTGAATACCATGGTGACTCTATATTAAACTCCACACTACGGGGCTTCTTTATGATATCAACCGCCCTGACATCGCATTTCCCGTCAATACCATAGCTTATAGTATCATATTGCGCTTGCTCCATAACGGCCGGCGCATATTGGCTATCAACATTAATTACACCACATTTACACATTTTAAACAGCATGCACTTTGCGGCCAGGTACTCTTCCATAGAAGCGTGTTCGCTGGGACTTATGTGATCACGTGATAGATTGGTGAAAACTGCTGTGTCAAACTCACAGTAACCGACCCTATGAAGGGCAAGCCCCTGAGAAGAAACCTCCATGACGATATCCTCAACACCCTCCTCTGCCATTTGCAAAAAAAGCTCCTGTAGATCCGATGCTTCAGGTGTAGTCCTCTCGGAATATAGGGTTCTATCTCCGATCTTAGTGCCCAACGTGCCAATCAAGCCTACTTTTCTTCCCCTTGCCTCAAGGATGGATTTTATCATAAAGGTAGTCGTTGTCTTTCCCTTAGTGCCCGTGACGCCAATCAGGTTGAATCTTCTTGACATATGCCCATAGAATCTATCCGCTATAAAGGCCAGTGCGTCTCTTGTGTCTTTAGTTCTAATGACTGCTACACCCTT
Organism: Clostridiaceae bacterium; assembly: GCA_012730015.1. Taxonomy (GTDB): domain Bacteria; phylum Bacillota; class Clostridia; order Acetivibrionales; family DTU013; genus JAAYBT01. Next base: position 21,892 of record JAAYBT010000170.1, on the reverse strand, counting down.
CATAGGCTCTATTTCCCTTTGCGTAATAAAGGCGCAAGCACCGTTTTTCAGCGCCTGAGCCACATAATTGTGTCCATCCTCCTTCATACCGTCAATACATACAAACACATAATCCCTTTTTACTTTTCTGGAATCATAGGCTATGCCATCTACGTCTATGTGAATATCTCCTTGGATGTCAAGCACCTCAAGATTCCTGACCAGTTCCGCTAATAGCATGGGAACTCCCCTTTACTCAATATTATCCATATTCCTGAAATCTACAGCAACCACCTGGCCTATCTCTACATCGGTGCCGGCTTCATACTGCTGTTTAAATACAACACCGGTGCCATTTACTTTTATGTTCAGCCCGACTCGATTCATTGCATTTATTGCTTCCGACATTGTTTTCTTCGATAAATCAGGCATTTTCACAGTCGGTGGTTGCTCAGGCTTATGTGTATATAATATAACAACGGATTTTTCGGGAACAAGTGCATCCGGCTTTGGCGTCTGCTCTACGACACTACTCTCATTGTTGCCATTTCCTTCTATTCTATAACTTAAGCCCGCCCTCTTCAAATCCTTTGTCGCTTCTTCAACTGATTTGCCACGAACCTCAGGCACATACACCTCTTGCGCCATTAAGCGTAAATCCTCTTCAGTATATTTTCTCTCAACCTGCATGTAGTTCAAGACATCTTCGATTATTTTTCCTGCGAGGGGAGCTGCTATAACACCGCCCATATAGGAATCACCCTTTGGATCAAAGAGCACAACAAGCACAATGACTGCAGGATCATCAGCCGGCGCAAAGCCGCAAAAGGACGCAATGTGGACATCCTGCTGGGTTGTCTGCGAGGTCCCTGTTTTGCCTCCTATACTGTACCCTTTGACATAGGCATTGTTTCCTGTCCCATTTGGCGTAGATACAACCCCCTCAAGTATATCCCTTACTGTCTTTGACGTCTTCTCTGAGATAACAGTTCTTATCACTTCCGGCTCAAATGTTTTTACGACATTTCCATCCGAATCGGTAAGCTCCTTTATCAGCCTGGGCTTCATCAGCTTGCCCCCGTTTACGATAGCCGTGTAGGATGTGGCCAGCTGCAGGGGTGTTATTGTAAAACGTTGCCCAAATGATGCCACTGCCATGTCGATTTCCTTTGGCTTCTCCTGGAAGAGAGAATTGCTCTCTCCCTTTAGCTCTATTCCGGTTCTCTCTCTGAAACCAAAAGCCTTAACGTAGCTATAGAAGCGATTTATCCCCAAGCCTTGCGCTACCTTAACAAAAGCCGGATTGCAGGAGTTGTATACGGCTTCCCTGAAGGTTTCTGTACCATGGGGCCTGTAATATCGCCAGCACTGAATCGGCTTAGGCCACCCCTGCACCTTTATTGCATGATCGTCTGTGATAGTGTCAGGCGTAACCACTCCTTCCTCTATCCCTGCGGATGTTGTAATGCTCTTGAAGGTAGAGCCCGGTTCATAGGTGTCGGATATGGCCTTGTTTCTCCAGACAGTCTTGCTGAGGACATTTACAGAGGCCTCGCTCCGTTCAACCCAGCTTTCCCGTTCAGGCTTATCTACACCCTTTAGAACCATTTCTTCAATGTTTTCGGGGTATGCGAAGGGACTATTCAGGTCATAGTCCGGCTTTGACACAAGACCGAGGATGTCACCGTTGTCCGGATCCAAAACAATAGCAACCGCACCTTGTTTTAGATTGTAGTCATCGATTGCTTTATCCAGAGATTTCGAAGCGAGATACTGAATGGTTTCATCTATTGTCAAAACTACATTCAGCCCATCCTCTGCGTCAATTCTCTTTTCGGTATCGGAAGGTATGGCATTGTTTCTCGCATCCACTTCACTGAGTATCTTCCCGGGAGTGCCCTTTAGGTACTTCTCCATAGTCTCTTCAATACCACCCATAAGCCCCTGGTTGTCATCGCCCGTAAAGCCCAAGATGTGCGACATCAGGTTTCCATTAGGATAGTACCTCTTTGAATCCTCAGCGATAGTAATCCCCTTAACATTGTTCTCCGAGATCCACTTCCTCACATTCATCTCGGTGTCCTTGTCTACCTTCCTCTTGACCGTAACATAGCTTGTATTCTTCGTAATTAGCTTGACAAGGTTATCCCGATCCATTTCTAATATGGCGGCAAGATCGTCTGCAATCTTGTCTACAGAGATTTTTTTATTAGTCTTTACATCACTGGGGTTACATCCAATAGTAGCAACCTGCACACTGATTGCAAGCTTTTTTCCGTTTCTATCATATATGGTACCCCTGATTGAGCTTATAGTCCTTCCTCGGTTTTGTTGCTCAAAGGCTTTCTTTTGCAATTCATTTCCCTGGACGAATTGTATGTATGCCAGTCTACCTATCAGAACAGCAACTGTTATGATAAAGACAGAAAGCAAGAATATTAATCTTTTTCTAAATGCCAGTCCCGGTGCTGCCAAAAACATCCCCCCTACGATATGGCACCTGCTCATGACAAGCCGGGCCCTTCTAAAAAAAGACCATAGACTATGCAAAATAAGATTTCACATTCATCCACAGTCTGCCTTTCTCATTTCTTCGGATATATCCTTAACCCACTGCTCGAGCTTATAAGCTATTCGAAGAGCTTTGCCAGGCTAGCTACCTTGTTGATAAACACATTAATGAAATTATCATCCTCAGGCGCCTTCTTCTGCTCTTGCATTAATACGGTATAATCATTTCGGGGTATCTTAATATAAACAATCTGACTCTTTTGTGGCATCGCCATACCAAGCATGTTTTCGGCTGTTTCCTTAATAGTGGTTAAATCTGTTCTAGATTCAATCTCTACTCTCAATATGGCATTCTCATTTCTAAGCTCGCTATATTCCTTCTCCTTTTGATTAATCTCATAGCTGGTCTTCGTTATGATAGCATATCTCCACATGACGGCAAGGGCCGCCGTCAGAACCAGCATAATCGCAAATATCATCTTGGCCTTTATTTTCCTGTTGCTTTTGTACCGTTTTTTAGCCTTGAGCACCTTATTTTGCTCATAGACATCATACTCAGGCTTCCTTACTGTTGAGCCCTGTATATATTCATAGTCATTTTCGAACTCATCTGTGTAGTCCTCTTCATATTCAATTTGATAGTTTTCATAAACCTTTTCTATCAATTCTATTCACCCCACCAGTGATTTATGCGGCATGTAAACTAATAAATGGGATAAGTGTACTAAGAGCCGGTCATTGCGCGGCCCTCAGCCTAACTTATCACTTCTTTTTTTATCCTTTGTGGCCTGCTCTTGCTGGTTACTTCCTTTGTCTTTTGTAAAGTGGTTCATTATCTTTGGTATCTTTAAGCTTTTGTCTTTTGTGTATTGTGTTTTTTATCTTTTGTGTATTGTGTTTTCTCATCTTTTGTGTATTGCTTTTTCTTCTCTTGTGTGTATTGTCTTTCTCTTTCGTGTTGTTAAGTACTTATCAAATGTATATTAATACTTAATCTTTTGTAACACTGTTGTTTAGACTCTCTGAGCCGTTCTGAGCTTTGCGCTGCGCGATCTTGGGTTTCGATCCAATTCATCATTGGTCGGAATAACCGGTTTCCTTGTCAGCACCTTCAGTTCAGGTTTTTTACCGCATACACATACCGGAAATGATGGCGGGCATGTGCAGGGTTTTTCTCTTATCCTAAACTCATCCTTAACTATTCTGTCCTCCAGAGAATGAAATGTAACTATACTTAATCGACCCTCCGGTTTCAGAATCTCTACTGCGCTGTTGATTGAATCCTTTAACGCTCCCAGTTCGTCGTTTACTGCAATTCTCAAAGCCTGGAAGGTTCTCTTCGCGGGATGCGGTCCATCCCGTCTTGCCTGTGCGGGTATTGCTGCCTTGATGATTTCTACCAGCTGCCCAGTCCTTTCAATCCTTTCATTTTCTCTGGCCTTCACGATGAAGGAGGCAATGCGTGACGCCCACTTCTCTTCACCATATTGCCGGATAATGTCTCTAATTTCCCTTTCATCATATGTATTCACTATATGTGAGGCATCTAGGTCCCCGTCTGTGTTCATTCTCATATCAAGCTTTGCATCCTGCTTGTAACTGAAGCCTCTGTCAGCCTCATCAAGCTGATGTGATGAAACGCCTATGTCTAATAAAATGCCGTCTACGCCGTCTACTCCATGCTGTCTCAAAAGCTGTGCCATGTCTCTGAAATTTCCCTTTATCAGCACCAGCTTTACATTTGCCTTATTGCCGTTGTGCGCTTTCCTTAGACTGTCACCGGCTGCCTCGATCGCGAACTCATCCTGATCGATTCCAACCAGCGTGCCTCCATCCAACCTTTTAAGTATTTCGAGAGAATGCCCGGCCCCTCCCAACGTGCCATCGAGATATGTCCCATCACTTTTAATGTTAAGACTTTCTATGCACTCATTCAGTAAAACCGGTTCATGAATAAAATCCATTGCATTTCTCCTAAACCTCAAGCCAATCTTTATATGCCCAACATTGCAAAAGTATCGGACAAGCTGTCAGGATTGAGACTATCTCCCTTGATGTATTTTTCCCATCTGTCTCTGCTCCATACCTCAACTCTATTGCCTACGCCGACTATGCTTATTTCCTTCTCAAGCTCTGCATGGTTACGCAGATCCGGCGGTATGAGTATTCGGTAGTTCTTATCCATCTCACATTGCGCTGCACTGGAGAAGAAAAACCTTGTAAAGCTTCGGGCGTTTGTGTTTGATAGCGGAAGTGTCTCCAATTTTTCAACCAGACTGTTCCATCTTGGCATAGAGAATATAAAGAGACATTCTTCCAGCCCCTTTGTCAACATGAATTTCACATTTAATTCTTCCCTGAAGGCAGAGGGGATAATAATTCTTCCCTTCTGGTCTACAGTGTGTTGAAATTCACCATAGAACAATCACTTCACCTCAATTATGGATTAATATCATCCACTTCCAACCACTTTGTCCCACTTCTCCTCCATTCTAAAACATTTTCTTATATAAATCAATAGAAAATAGGAATAATTCTTAAAAGATAGGCATATGGTCCTAGAAAAATGGGAAAAAATATGGGGTAAATATTTCAAAACTGAAATATTTACCCCATATGCTGATAATTTATATGCGGCAGCGCTATCACACTTTATTGATTGCTATTGAAGATTGCGCGCCTTCTGCGCATAGATATGCTCAGCAGAACTCCTATATTCATGTAGTTTGCAATCAGAGAGCTATTGCCCTGGCTTACGAAGGGCAGCGGTATGCCCGTGACAGGCATTATACCAATACACATACCGATATTCTCAATGAAATGAAAGGCGAGTATCGCTGTTACACAAATTGCCATGTAGGATCCATAGAAATCCCTTGCTCTCATAGCTATATAAATGCATCTATATATAATGAAAAAGGCTAGGAGGATAACCAATGCTGAACCAACAAAGCCCAGCTCCTCACCGATTACCGAGAAAATGAAATCAGACTCCTGCTCAGGGACAAAGTAAGTGCTTGTAGAACCAAGGTTTTGATCCTGAATGCCGAAAAAAGGCCCCTTCCCAAAGAGTCGCCCGGACCCGATGGCCATTTTGGAATTGTTGACCTGCATACCAGCCCCTGACAAATCAGTTTCTGGGAAAATGAAGGTCATTATCCTATTTTTGATATGCGGAAATTTATTAGGTATAACAAAAAACCACAGCAATGGTGCTGCAACAGCAAAGGCACCAAATGCCATAAGAAAATACCTGTAGGGTATACCATAAATGAAAAGAATCACGACAAATGCAAATATAAACACCGAGGCAGTTCCAACGTCAGGCTGCAGCAAAATAAGGCCAATCGGCAGCATCGCATATATTAGAAGCTTGATGACATTCCTGCCTATATCCTTTCCTTCCTTGAGTCGTTCAAAGAAAATTGGCACTACTAAGGTAAATGCAACCTTTGCAAATTCGGACGGCTGAATTGTAACCTTTATGAAAGGTACCAAAATCCAGCTTGTGCTGCCTCCGTGCTCTATTCCAACAAACAGAACCAGCACCAGTAGCGCGATACAGCCTATGTACACGGCAATACCAAGTGTTTTAAAATCCTTATAGTCAATTGCACTGATAGAAATAGCCAGCACGATACCGATGAAAAGACTTATCAGTTGCTTTAGCCATGTGCCCGTGACCTCCGGGTCGCCTATTGCACTCCTTAGCGCACCCAGACCAATGACAGACAAAATTAGAACAGCCACTAATAGTGGATAATCAAATTGCTTCAGATAATTAGTGCCCTTCGTTTTCTCAACAAAATACATTTTATCCATCCTGATAAGCTGCTAATAACCAACCTAGACTATTCAATGAGCGCGCTTGCGCGAATTGTGAGCCAAACCGCGTTTTTGCATAACAAAATAGCTGCGGGCGCTTTAGCGCCTTCCTTATTTGTTCTGTGTGTATCGTGCCGCGAGCATTTGATAAATAATCGCCTAAACGGACTCAGTCAACTTACTCTTATACAAAAATACAATTAGCTTGTCAAGCTTTACACTCACACTGTATATTTCACTAAACTCTGCTTCCGACTCAATAAGCCTATCCAGCTCTCCTTTTAAGTAATCAATTTGTGCATACATTTCTTGCAGTTCCAAACCATTTCTCCTCTATCTATCTTTCTTTATTAGTTTACACTATATATCATCATTTATATCGCCTAAATCCAATGTAGTGTCATCTGCTGCGGCATCCTCTGCCTCTATGTCTTGTTCTTCTGCCTTCTCCTGCTCATCCCCATCTGCATCAGGCTCTTCTCCGGACTTCTCAGTATCCTCCGAGTCTTCATCTTCCGGGGCATCCTCGATATGTTCTGCATCCTCGCCGTCTTCTGCATTTTCCAGGTCCTCTGCCTCCTGCTCTTCCTCGGCCTTTAGCTTCATGAGCAGCTCTCCGTATTGACTCTGCCCCAATGTCACCGGCTCGTCTTCGCCGGCCATATTCTTTCTTACCCGAATGTATATGAATATGGCAATAAACACAACCACAAGCAAAGCGGAAAGGAGCTGGGATACCCTGAAGCTACCCAGGTAGAGGCTGTCTGTCCTCAGACCTTCGATCAAAAACCTGCCGACTCCATACAAAATCAAGTATAGCGACAAAACCTCACCATCGAGCTTCTTTTTTCTTCTAAAAAATACAAGAAAAGCAAAGACTGCAAAATCCCACAGTGATTCATATAAAAATGTCGGGTGGACTCCCCATTTTGAAAGATCTATCGTTGCAGATGTGTTAAGCAGATATTGATTGGGTACCGCACCATTCATACGCCATGGCAGAGTGGTCATCGTCCCAAATGCCTCCTGGTTCACAAAATTGCCCCAGCGGCCGATAGCTTGTCCCAATGCTAAATAGGGTACACCAAAATCAATAAGATGTAATGGCGGGATCTTTTTCTTCTTTGAATAAATCCAGGCTACTAAAATCGCGGCGATTATTCCGCCATAAATAGCCAGGCCTCCGTCTCTGATCCTGAGTATTCTAACAAGGTCATCCTTATATTGATCCCAACTAAAAATGACAAAATATAGTCGAGCACCTATTATTGCGGCAGGTGCGGCAAAAAGCACAAGATCTAAAATGTTATCCGGCTCCAGGTTGAACTTCTTACAGCTCTGAATGCCAAGTACTACCGCCGTCAGAAATGCGAATGCAATGATAATTCCATACCAGTAAATAGGAAGCCCGGCAATTTCAAAAGCCGTGCTGCTAATCTCAAACTCGAGACCAAGCCCCGGAAAACTTAAGTCCATATGTAACCCCCTCTAAATAGGCTTTATTATTGACATAGCCAGGTTGTCACGCCTAAAATGCTTGTCGAAAATCTCTTTTATATATTCAAAAGATATTTTATCATAAACCTTCAAATAGTCAAACATATTGGCTTCTTTAAAATAAACAGAAATAAAGGAATGAGATATGCTTTCCACAGAATTAAATTTCCTCATGTATTTTCCAAGCATTGATCTTATAAGCCTTTCGTAAGCTTCCCTGTCAAGGCCATGCTTCCTCTCATTATCCACCATCTGGCAAAATTTGTCCATTACCCTCTCAGGATCCTTTGATTCGCCGCCAAGGGCTGAGAATGCATAATTCGTCTCAATAGAGAAGTCAGTTCCAAAGGATGGGTTCAGCAAGCCCTCGGAGTAAAGCTGCTCATAAAATGGTGAGCTTTTCCCCGCCAGCATCTCAAGCAATACCTTCACGGCCACCTCATGCATTAGTCTTTCAATCCCGTCACTATCAACCTCGTTGTCTCTATAGCCCATCTGAAATATTGGACTGGATACTGCCAAAGATTGTTCGACATAGGATTTGCTTATGCGATCAGGCTCATCAGGATAAATCCTTTTTATCGCAGACCTTGGCTCATTTTTTTCAATCAGGGACTCCACCATGCCGAACACGCTGTTTGGGTCTACATCACCGACCACCAGTACAATCATGTTGGACGGATGATAAAAGGTATTGTAGCACTTCATCAGAGTAGCTGAGTCAATCCTTGCAATACTTTCCAATGTTCCTGCTATATCAATCCTGACCGGGAACCGGCTGTAGTATGCGCCCAAGAGATTAAAAAACACACGCCAGCCGGGATTGTCCTGATACATCATTATCTCCTGCCCGATGATTCCCTTCTCCTTATCAACACTTTCTTCTGTGATATAGGGGTTCTGCACATAATTGAGCAAGAGCTCAAAGTTTTCATCGAACCTGTCCGTGCAGGAGAACAGATAAACTGTCTGATTGAAGCTGGTATAAGCATTTGGATTCGATCCAAGACTTGCGAATTTATCCATCACGCTCCCATCCTTCTGTTCAAAAAGCTTATGCTCAAGGAAATGTGCTATCCCGTCCGGAACATCTGTTGGAGCATCCTCTCCGGGAATTACAAAGCGGTTATCTATAGAACCATAATGGGTTGCGAAGGTCGCATACTTCTTTGAATAACCCTTTCGTGGTATGACAAAGGCCTTTAAACCACTGCTGTGTTCATAACGGTACAGCAGCTCCCCCATTTTATCGTATTGAATTCTATCTATATTCATTGAGCGTTCTCCTTCCTGCTGGCTGCAGGTGCAGTCAGGAAATATACGGTATCATGCAAAATTTTATCTGCCACCTCAATAATTTCATTTCTTTTAACCCTTTTGATCTTCTCGATAATATCACTAAAACTATCCTGAGTACCGCTAATAGACTGGCTTAGGTGAAAATCTACAATACTGATCTGGCTGTCTGTCAGCGACTTAAGCCCTGTCTCCATGCTCTTAGCCGCAGTTTCCATCTCATAATCTGATATGTTACCCTTTTTCATCTCATCCATCTGCTTCATAATTATTTCCAGCGTTTTGTCTTTATTTCCCATCTCTATACCACTGCTGATTACCATCAGTCCCTTGAATTTCTCAAGCCGGGAGTAGGAGTAATAGGCCAGGCTGGCCTTCTCTCTGACGTTCTGGAATAGTTTGGAATGAACGCCTCCACCCAGTATACTATTGTACATCATCAAGGCCGGAAAAGTCTGTTCGTCAGGCGCAGTATTTGTTCTGAAGCCAAGACACAGCTTTCCTTGAGTAATATCCATTGTCTCCGTCACGTTTTTTGGCTCATAATTGTGTTTTTCCAAGTAGCCGTTCCCCATCTTTTTCATATTCCCTCTGGCGATTGTGGATAGGGCTTGTGTCACCATGTTAACCTGTTCATCGGTAATGCTTCCAATTAGGTAGACCTGCAATGGGTAGGTTTCAATCATATTCCTGTAATGATTTGTCAACTCTTGTGAGCTGATTGAGTCGATATCCTCCGCAACTCCATATTCAAAAAGAGCAAATGGCTCATTACTGCAGGTTTCCTCCAGGCATCTGTCCACGCTATACTGCATTTTGTCGTTAACCCTGCTTTCAATAAGCATCCTCAAATTATCCTTTTCCTGTGCAAGAGAGCTCTCCACAAATCTGCTGTTTTCAAAAGCAGGCCTTGTTATAATATCGAAGAGCAGCTCAAAAGCCGATGCAAAAGAGTCTGTTCCATCAGGGATATAACGCTGGGATAAAAACTCCGTATAAAAATGAACGACATGCCTTTCACCCTTTTTCACTACTCCGCAGTCGAAGCTGGCTCCATATAGCCTTTCAAGCCGCATGGAAATATCCCGCAATGTTGGGTACGAGACACTGCCTCTTCTCATTACAGCAGGGAGCAGCGCATTTTTTGTAACGCTTTGTCTGGATAGATTGTCCTGAAAAAAGAAATGAATGCCGCTTGTCTTAAACTTCTGTGTGTCTATCCTATATACGTCTATCCCATTAAAGGACGATACCCTTGTTGCCTGTTCACTACCAATCTCACTAGCCATCCGCCTTCCCTTCCTTCCACACCAATATTCTCTCAAATCACACTTTGCATTTACTAACTTGCTCCACCGGCAATTACATTATTATATGTATGATAACCCCATGACTGAGGCTATTATTCTCTCCCCTTCTCTACTATATGCGGCATAGGTTTGTAATTACTAATACCCATATACCTTGTTTCAGTGTCACTACCGTTGCATATCTTGACCCAGGATTTGACCACTGCACCATCCATTCCCTCTACAAGCAGTCTTTCCTCACCCGGCTCGCATGTAGGATTGATTTTATACAAAACCGGAGCCTTACTTATTTCACGCACCTGATGGCTCCATTCGACAGCAGGGCCCGGTCTGCTGCCGTAAAAGGCTATATACAATGTGTTATCTATACCTTTAGCCCAGATCATTATATCTGAATCCGTGCTGTTTCTAAACCTTAAATCCTTTATACCATAGGCAACAGTAGCATCCTGTCCGTAAGGAACGTATGGCACCGGCATGGTATGATTGTGTCTTTCCAATATTTCCAAATTAGATAACACAGCAACATTATATAGCGTAGAAGCAATTTTGCAAACACCGCCCCCTACAGTCTGCGTTAGGGTGGTACCTAAGTAGGTAGGTCCCTTCTCGAAGCCCTTATCCTCAGTGTAAGGGCCAATAGCAGTGTTTTGTGAGAAATCCTCTCCGGATTTAACTACAATTCCCGCCAGTAAGCTAGCCGCCAGATGAACATTGTACTCCTCTCCCGGAAGCGGATCGCGCAAAACCGTCCTATATCCGCCTAAAATCACATTTGTGTCATTCCTTGATCTAGCCTCGATGAAGTCCTCGTCATTTTCCCAGGGCATGCCCCTGGTAGGACCCGAAACCATGTCAATGCTAAGGCCCTTCTCTATAATCCCCTCTGTAAAAAACCCTCTGTACAACAGCTTTGATACGGCTGTCGGCAAAGATGCACTGGTTGTATTTACAGCCTCAGATGTTTCGGCTTCGCATGTTACAGCTTCCGAGGGCAGGCATGTAGCCAGGCTAAGGGCTACAGCCGCAAGGAGGCTTCCAATCTTAATTTTTTTATTACATTCACAATTTTTCATGTGAATATTCTTGTCTACGGACTTAAAAAATACTCTGCAAAATAAATTCCAGTAATATTGTGCATTTCATTTTCATATTGTCATTTGTGAAAGGAAATAAACGTTTATGGCAAAAGATGCCGGAGGTCAAAAAAACATGGTGGTCTTGCTGTCACTCTTTGGCATGGTTTGCTGGGGTATCGCACCAGTCTTTGCTAAAGCTGCGCTAAAAAACATTGATCCCGTGGCGGGACTTGTACTGAGGACTATATTTGCAGCCAGTGTTGTCTCAGGTTGGGTAATCATCAGTGGAAACTTCCCTGCCATCAGTAAAATCCCCGTCGGTATCTGGTGGCTGCTAGGCATAGAAGCACTGCTGGCAACCCTGGTTGGAGACCTGGCATATTACGCCGCCATAAAAAGGGGTGACGTCTCATTAGTGACATTAATTATGTCAAGCTCACCTTTAATCACCATCATGTTCTCAGTGATTTTCCTTGGCGAGCAAATAACACTTGCCCGGCTGATTGGCGCCGGGCTTGTTATCGCAGGAATCATTCTAATCGTATAGATAATAATGCTAAGCCTACTCGTATCGCAATGACTCTATAGGATCAAGGTCTGCCGCGCGTTTTGCCGGGTAAACTCCAAAAATGAGGCCTAAAGCGACAGAGCCCAGGAAAGCCAGCGTAATAACTTTAAAATCAACAACAGGTGGAATACTAATCAGGTATGATATAATGTTTCCTGAAAGGACCCCCAGCAAAATGCCCATTAGTCCGCTGATGCCGGTCATGATAATTGATTCAGTAATAAACTGCATGACAATGTCTCTCTTTTGCGCCCCAAGAGCTTTTCTGATACCAATCTCCCTTATTCTCTCTGTAACGGAAACCAGAAGAATATTCACAATACCTATCCCGCCTACAATCAGTGTAATGATTGCAATAACCAGCAAAATGGAGGATACAACGTCTAAAATATCGCCTATTGCCTTTTGAATGTCGGCTGAGTTCTGGGCTAAATACAAATCCTCACCACCATGTTTTAACTCCAGGCTATTGACAATCTTTTTGCCTATATCACGCAATTGATCCTTATCAACCACGGAAACACTGATTGAATCGAGTCTTTCGCTGTTGTAGAGCGATTGAACCGTCGTGATCGGCATGTAGATAATAGCCGGTATCATATCGCTTTCCATTATGCCCTCAAACATATTTTCTCCACTTGATTTCACACCGATGACCTTAAGATTAACCGAGCTTCCTGAGCTGGTCTTCAGAGTGATTGTCTCTCCGACAATGTTCTGGCCATCCTTATAAAACTTCCTCACAAAGGATTCATCCACTATAACGGATTTCATCCTTTTCGAAACGTCAAAGTCATTGATGAAACGCCCATATGTCATCTCTATCAGGTCAAAATTCTTATATTGAGATGAAACCCCCAGAATAACAGCATCCTTTGTCTCAGGACCGACTCTCAGTGATCCCGATCTCTGAATATATGTAGCAATATTTTTTATTTCTGGTGCGACTTTCTTGACATAGTCCATATCCTCCAATGTAAGCCAATGCTTTTTCTCAACCATCATGTTCTTATAGCCTATGCTGACAGTGTTTGCGCCAATTTTCTCGAACTGGGCATTCATATAGCTTTCTGTGGCAGAGCTGAGCGCCATTATTGTAATAATGGAGAACACACCCATTACTATTCCGAGCATAGTAAGAAAAGAGCGCAGTTTATTGGATTTTAGACTGTCCAAAGCCTGTTTAAAGCTTTCGGAAAAGTTCATATACTAACCTCACTTCATTAAAGCCATATTTATATATTACTGATTCTCAGTCGGACTCACGCGCATTCCATCCGCATAGCTGGGCTGTGGGTCAATCACCACAAGAGCTCCCTCTTCAAGTCCTTCGAGTATCTCTATTTGCATATCAGAATTAATTCCTACAGTAACCTTCCTTTGCTCCATGATCTTTGTGTCCTCATCCACAACAAAAATCATTATATTATCATCCTTATCAGGTGTAATGGCTTCCATGGGCGCCAGGAGGATATCCTTTTTGTCCACTGTAGCAATATCGCAGGTCACGTTGAGACCGGGCTTCAAAACATCCCCGGCTCCATCAACCTTAATCAGCACCTCGATAAAGGTCTCGCTTCCGCCTGACATCATATTAGTCACTGCAATAGGAGATATGGTGCTTACGCTTCCTGTTACCTCCTCATCCTTATCAATTGCATCTCCGGTAATCCTGACCTTTTGACCGGGCTCCACTTCCTTAATGTCATACTCGTTAATCTTTGCCCTAACCTGCAAATCATTTGGGTCAATGATCTTATAAGCTGCCTGCATACTACTGGTAAAGCCGCCTTCCTGTACATTGATCTCGGCAACAATTCCGTTAACCGGACTTAGGCACTGTTCGCTGATTACGCTAATCTTCTTCTCCAGATCGCTAATTTGGATATCAGTCACCTTCAAATTATCCTCGTAGGATTTCTTTGAATTGTCCCTGTTTTCAACTGCTGTATTGTAGGCAAGCCTGGCATTATTCAGTCCACCCACACCTGACTGCGCTTCAATAAATGCATTCTCTGACATATCAAGCTCGGCCTTTGAGATAGCATTTGCTTCATACAATGCCTTGTTGTCCTCATAGGCCTTCTTGGAGTCATTATAATTGCGCTCTGCTGCCTTCAGACTTATCAGGGCTCTTTCGACCTCAGCATCCATGGTCTTTGATTCCAATGAAATCATCTGACTGTTTCTGTTGATCTTCAAAGTGTCGAGCTGCGAACTCAATGCGTCCATATCAAGCTCAAGCAAGGGCTGTCCCTTCTTTACCCCATCCCCTTCCTTCACCAGAACCCTGTTCACCTTCAAGGGTGTGTCAAAAAAGCCTTCCGTCTTGTTAACCTCCTCAATGACACCATCTGCTGAAATATATGAGGACAGCTCGCCCCTTTCTATCCTTACAGTTTGTACCTTAACAGCGCTGCCGCCTGAAGAATCCATAGCTCTATAAATCCCTACTCCGGCTAGTACAACAGCTAATATGGCTATACCTGCTATTAGTAACTTCTTTTTCATTTATAACCTCCAAAATTTCGTCTCTATTATGACCTTTTCCCTGCAAGCTGCCCTGCCTGATGTAATGTCTTAATTGCTACACATTAAACAAGAGCACTTGCCGCAGTGACACTGAGCACACTAATAATAACTCCGACCAGGAATATTATGCCCGTAACTATGTAAACATGCTTTTTCTTCAACTTGCTAACGGCACAGAAGCCGATGGCTAAAACAATGTAATACCATATTTTAAATATGTCTATGTTGGCCAGAAAAGTATAAAAAGGAGTTCCAGCCATATCAAGAGGTGCAAGTGATGCAAGACTTGTCAGAGGCACATCCATATGCAGCTTCCCGGTAAAATGTGAAATAGGAATAAGTAAGAGGATATAGAGTGCAGAAATAATGCTCGCATGTACTACTACAGACAAATAAGCCTTGTACTTGCCCTGTCCGCTCATCAGCTTAAAGATTGCGAAGAAAATGAGTGCCGTTAGAAAAAAGCCAGCAAAGGTCGTGAGCGGTGCGGCAATTAGGCTAGTTGCTATGGTGGTTGGCAGCGAAGCCTCTATCATCTCCGGAGTCATCTCAAGTCCATAGGCCTCATAAATGTCTGACTGGGCTGAAGCAGCTTGACGAAGCATATCGGTTAGTAATGGCATCCTGATAATATAAAGTAATAATACCGGTAAGGAGCCAAATATCAACCAAAAGAGAACTCTCGGCTTCTCAGCCAGGCTTGCCATGAGCTTTCCCGGAGATGTAAATACCCAAAGCAATCGTTTGAAGAAGCCCGGTTGTTCTACAGTAGCCTCCTCATACAAATTGCTTACCGTGACATCTGAGCTGTATACACTAGCTTCTGTGTTATTTACCTTTACTTCTAAGTTGTTTTCCTGATATTCTGACATGCAACCATCCTCTTTCTCAATAATTATTTCAAACAACAGCATATGATTTGAGCTTCTTTATCAAATCTCTCGCGTCCACAGGATTCTCAACCAGTTCGTCTTCGGTAAGGAATCCATCTCGGAACCTGACGATTCTCTTAGTATGCTCGGCGATATCAGGTTCGTGTGTGACAAGTACTATTGTAGCACCTTCTCTGTTCAATGCTTGAAATATAGCCATGATGTCCTCGCCTGAAGCAGTATCAAGATTTCCAGTGGGCTCGTCTGCCAGGATAATGGAAGGATCATTCACAAGGGCCCGCGCTATAGCAACTCTTTGCTTTTGTCCACCCGACAGCTCATTGGGCTTGTGGTCCATCCTTTCTACAAGGCTTACCCTATCCAAGGCCTCAATTGCCTTCTCCCGGCGCTCGTTTTTACGCGCTCCCGCATAAACCATCGGCAGCTCAACATTTTGCAATGCTGTAAGCCTCGGAAGCAGGTTGAAGGACTGAAATACAAAGCCAATCTTCTTGTTTCTAATCCTAGCCAGCTCAGTATCCTCAAGGCTGGATATGTTTACACCGTCTAGCTCATAGTAACCGGACGTAGACTTATCAAGACAGCCAATAATGTTCATCAGTGTGGATTTACCCGAGCCGGAGGGCCCCATTATTGAAACAAACTCACCCTCCTCTATACTGAGGCTGACATTCTTTAATGCCTCAACTTGAATCTTTCCGGTATCGTAAATCTTGCCTAGGTCTTCCATTTTTATGATCATTATCTTACCACCCTTTAGTTCATAGCGAGATGCGATTTAAGGAACACTGCATCCACTAAGATAGTTTACGTTAAATATACATATTTGTCTTGTGAATTGACAAATTAATCACAAATATTAAAATCCATTTATTCCAAAGTATTCCTTCGCGACCTGAACATCCCTTTGTATTTGAGCAGACAAGTCCTGCGCGTCTTTACATTTTATTTCATCTCGCAGCTTTACAAGGAAAAACACCTCTATGCTACTCCTATATATATCCTTGCTAAAATTAAGTATATGCGTCTCGGCCTTGATTTTTGATAAATCTGCGAAGGTAGGGTTCATTCCAATATTCGTTAAGCTGCTGTAGAATTCCCCCTTATACAAGGTTTTCGTAAGATAAACGCCATCGCGAGGCATTATCAGGTAGTCCTCCGGGTGCAGGTTGGCTGTCGGGAAGCCGATCCTCCTGCCAAGCCGCTTTCCGTCCATTACCTCTCCGGTAATTGAATAGTGCCTACCCAATAGCTTAAATACCTTTTCCATATCGCCCTTGGCAACATATTCGCGTATTGCGCTACTGCTTACCAGTTCATTATCAACCTTCACGGGAGGAATAACTATTAGGTTAAAATTATACTTTCTACCCAGGGCTTTGAGTAGGTCTACATCACCCTTACCCATATAGCCAAAGCGGTAATTGAATCCGGTAACGATGAGCCGGGCTCCAAGCCTGTCCACAAGAATCTGCTTAACAAAGTCTTCGGGCTCAATTCTGGAGTACTCTTCATCGAACTCATCGAAATACAAGCTGTCCAGAGCTGTTTCACTCAATAACTGTATCCTCTTACCAACGGTTGTCAGCAGAAGGGTAAACAAATTCTTCCTGAGTATGTTCTCCGGATGCTTTGTAAATGTGTAGATGACAGATTTAAGGTTGTGAATCCTGGCCTCACTTACCAGAGTATTAACAAGCGCCATATGACCCACATGGAGCCCGTCAAAATTACCAAGACCAACCGCTGTGCTACGTTTACCAAATGTAAAGCTTTCGTTTCCATAAATAGTCTTCACTTTTAGGTCCCCAATCAGGCTGCAACAAGGCAGCTAGAAAAATTTTCTAACCTTTAGGTAGGTCTTATCCTCTATTGGTTGTAGAAAGCCCAATGCTATAAAATTACCCTCCAAACTGTAGACTCTAACCTGATATTTCTTATCATGCCTGCCTTTATAGCCGGGGATCTCACCTGAGTCTATATTGGCCGAAACATCTATAGCAACTGCATTTCTAAACCTTTTTTCCTGTGTCTCATCCAATGTAATACTGTCAAGCTCCATAAATATGTAATCAACCTTCGAGAAGGCATTTGCCACCTGTCCCTTCTCCTTCATATCAGACAGCTGCTCCAGTGTATATGCGGAATCTATGTCAAAGGCTCCTGCTCTTTGTCTTAATAGAAAAGACATATGCCCGCCACAGCCAAGCCTTTGTCCGATATCTGCACATAAAGTCCTTATATATGTACCCTTGGAGCAATGTACATCCAGCAGCACCCGGACTCCATCGCTCCTGTTGATATAAAGCATTCGAGATGAATATATCTCGATCTCCCTAGGCTTTCGTTCCACCCTCGTGCCTTCTCTGGCAAGCTCATATAGTCTTTTACCCTCAACCCTCAAAGCCGAGTACATGGGTGGAAGCTGCATGTATTTGCCCTCAAATGAGGCAACCGCCTTCTCTATCTCCTCATCGCTGCACACAACATCGCAGGTGCTTAGCACATTGCCCGTAGAATCCTGGGTATCAGTTGTAACACCCAGCCTCAGCTCTGCTCTGTAAAGCTTATCCTTATCCATCATGAACTCGATAGCCTTTGTAGCTCTCCCGGTGCAGACCGGCAGGACGCCAACAGCCATGGGGTCTAAAGTACCCGCATGTCCTATCTTTTTAATTCCGAGCAAGCCACGAAGGCATGCCACCACATCAAAGGAAGTCATTCCGGCAGGCTTAAGAATATTTAGTATCCCGTCCATATCACACTTCACCCACTAAATCCGCCAGCAGCTCATTCTTTGTCTGCTCCAGAGTTGCAGTTGTTGTAAAACCGGCTGCCCTCTCGTGCCCACCCCCCGAATAACTTGCTGCTATAGCCGAGACATCAACATAGCTGTTGGACCTAAGATTCACTTTTACTTCTCCACTATCAAGCTGTTTAAGCAATGCGGCTACCTCAACACCGCTAATGTTTCTGGCGATATTTATGATACCATCGCTGTCCTCATCTTTGGTCTCCAGCTTCTTCATCAATTCACTGCTAAGGGACATAAGTGCTATTTTCCCCTCTTCAAATAGCTCGAGAGAATTGATAGCAGCTCCAATTAGCTTAACCTTCCCGTAAGATACTCTGTCAAAGACTCTCCGGGACACTTTTGCTACATCAATTCCCTCGCTGACCAGCTCAGCAGCAATCCTGTGGGTATCAGCAGTGGTATTGCTATATCGAAATCCACCGGTATCAGTAGTTATAGCCACATAGAGACAAAGGGCTACATCCTTATCCGGTTTTGCTCCCATTCTCACTATAAGATCATATATAATTTCACCTGTTGCCGCTGAGCTTGTATCAACATAATTGTTTACCGCAAATTCGGTGTTCGTTGTATGATGGTCAAGGTTGGCATTCCTCGTTGCTGTGTTAAATAGCTCTATCCTGGATGCCAGCCTCGCGGCATCTCCGCAATCTAAAGCAAGGGCCAAGTCATACTTCTTGTTATACTGCTCATCATTCTTTCGATAAAGGCAGGAAAACTCCCTGCCGGGTAAATCTGAATACACTTGGGGAATTTCCTCCTCAAGCAGCACCTTCACCTTTTTCCCGGAGCCGGACAGGACTATCGCCAGCGCCAGTGAAGAACCTAGTGCGTCTCCATCCGCTGACACATGGGGTAATATCGCTATGGTCTCTGATTTGTTTATTAGGTCCACTATCACATCCAACACGTCGAAAACCCCCTATTTATCCTGAACAGTATCATCTATCAGCTTTGTAATGTACACTCCGCGTTCTATTGAATCGTCCAGTTCAAACAGTAGCTCCGGTGTATAACGCAGCTTGAGCCTTTGTCCAATCTCGCGCCTTATAAAGCCCGCAGCACTCTTCAATCCGGCGATTGCATTCTTCTTCTCCTCATCCGTTCCCAATACGCTGGCAAATATCTTTGCAATTCTCAGATCTCTTGTAACATTAACGCCTGTAATGCTTATCATTTCTGGCAGCCGTGGATCCTTTAGCTCATTGCGAATAATGGAGCTTATTTCCCTCTTCATCTCTTCTGCTATTCTGTCCGTTCTGTCCATACAAATCACTCCTCCAGAGAAAAAGGCCGGGCAGACAGTATTCCCGCCCATCCAGCCTCATCACCCACATATTTGTTTCCCTTATCTCTTAACCTCTTCCATAACATAGGATTCAACAATATCCTTTTCCTTAATATCGTTAAATCTTTCAATGGATAAGCCGCATTCAAACCCTGACAACACTTCCTTAGCATCGTCCTTAAAGCGCTTCAAGGAAGCAAGCTTTCCTTCATGGACAACTATTCCGTCTCTGACAATTCTCACGTCGCTGTTCCTGGCGATTTTGCCATCCAGAACATAACAGCCTGCAATAGTTCCGACTCCGGATACCTTGAAAATCTGCCTGACTTCAGTATGCCCCGTCACAACCTCTTTAAACGTCGGATCAAGCATACCCTTCATTGCAGCCTCTATATCTTCAATCGCATTGTAGATGACGCTATATAGCCTGATGTCAACTCCGGCACTTTCAGCGGCATCTGTAACATTTGCACCTGGCCTTACGTTAAATCCGATGATAATTGCATTCGAAACATCTGCAAAAACTACGTCGGATTCCGTAATGGCGCCAACGCCGCCGTGTATAACATTAACCCTGACCTCTTCATTTGTCAGCTTTTCCAGCGACTGCTTCACTGCTTCTACGGAACCTTGAACATCTGCCTTAATGATTAGGTTCAAGTCCTTAACATTGCCCTCCTGAATCTGCTTAAACAAGTCATCAAGGCTCACTTTAGGAGTAATGTTCATGCTTTCTTCCTTCTTCTTGAACTTTCTGGTTTCAGCAAGGTGCCTTGCAACCCTTTCGTCCTCTATGGCATAGAACAATTCGCCTGCTTCGGGTACATCCGACAGACCGAGTATCTCTACCGGCTCAGATGGGCCTGCACTCTTAACAGGATTGCCCTTGTCGTCCACCATAGCTCTGATTCTGCCGACTGTAGCGCCTGTGACAATAGAATCGCCGACCTTCAATGTACCTCTTTGCACAAGGACAGTTGCCAGTGAACCTCTGTTTTTATCGAGCTTGGCTTCAATAACCGTACCCTTAGCCTGTCTGTTAGGATCAGACTTCAGTTCCAGCAAATCGGCTGTGAGCAAGACCATTTCAAGAAGCTGGTCAATGTTTTCACGATTCTTAGCCGATACGTTCACACAGATAACATCGCCGCCCCATTCCTCTGGAACAAGGCCGTGCTGAGTAAGCTCCTGCTTAACCCTATCCGGATTTGCACCAGGCTTGTCAATTTTATTGATAGCCACGATGATTGATACATTTGCTGCCTTTGCATGGTTTATTGCCTCAACAGTCTGCGGCATTACACCATCATCTGCCGCTACAACCAATATGGCTATGTCAGTTACCTGCGCCCCCCTTGCTCTCATTGATGTAAAGGCTTCATGACCGGGAGTATCAAGGAAGGTAATGTTCCTGTCATTGATTTTGACCGTGTAAGCGCCTATGTGCTGTGTAATCCCACCTGCTTCACTTTCAATTACATTTGCCGACCTTATCGCATCCAGCAATGAAGTCTTACCATGGTCAACGTGTCCCATGACAACGACCACAGGCGGTCTGGTAACAAGCTTGTCTGGATCAGTCTCTTCAGCATCATCAAATAGAATGTCCTCATCATTAATGATAATCGCTTTTTCAACCTTGACCCCATATTCCTCTGCAATTATTGTAGCAGTCTCAAAGTCAACCTCCTGATTGAGTGTTGCCATCATACCATATGCCATCAGCTTCTTGATGATTTCTGCTGAGGTCTTCTTCAATGACTCCGCCAATTCCTTTACTGTAAGGATTTCAGGTACCGTTATGGACGTAAGCACAGCCCTTGGCGGAATATGCTTGGTCGGTATTTCCTTGCCCTTCCTTTGCCTGTTCGGTCTCTTTCTCTTCGCGCCGGAATCAGTGTAAAATTCATTTAGTATAAAGTCCTCGGAGAGCACTTCCGAAACACCCTTCTTCCCAGAAAAGTCTATGGCCGGTGTCTTACTCCTTCTGCTCGCCTTGCCGGTCTGAATCCTTGGAGTTTCTTTCCTCTGCTCTCTCTTAGCGCCTTTATCAATATCCTTGCTGATAAATTCTCTCCTGTTTTCACTTCTCTGAGAGCCCAGCTCCTCCTTCTGTACATCCGTCAAATCAGGCTTGGGAATATCAAGCGGCTTGCGGTAGCCTGCTCCGCCCTGAGGCCTGTTACCCTGATATGGAGGTCTGTCGCCCTGAGGCCTGCTGCCCTGATAGGAGGGCCTTCCGCCCTGCTGTCTGCTGCCCTGATAAGAAGATCGATCACCTTGGGACCTGTCGCCCTGA